>DAINOB010000152.1:0-6021 GCA_036735585.1 Cytophagales bacterium
GGCAGAACGAAGACTGGCAAAGTATATAACACCTCAATCGTAAATTATATCAGTGACGTCTTGAAGATATCTGTTTTTCAATACATTTGCACAGCTTATGGTTCTTATACTCTTCTAAGGGTATAGGATTAAAAGGGAATCCGGTGAAAATCCGGGACAGTTCCCGCTGCTGTGAGCCCATTTCTGGATAAAAATCCAGCTTGTAGACAATTAAACCACTGCGCCATTATTAGGGTGTGGGAAGGTGCTGCAAGGGGCGAGTCAGAAGACCTGCCAAAAGCTAAGGGAGGGTCGTCTTCGGGAAGAAAGGCAAACCTATCAGGCTTCGACCGTAGTTCTTACGGTTTTAGACACGTGCTGCTTTCCGCAGACGACTCTCCTTGTATTGCTTTGATGTAATCACAAGGAAAGAGCGTGAAATTAGTTCTAAGAGTGTTTTTAGTTTTTGGTTTTTATTGCGCAGCGCTGCCAAAGGCAAATGCTCAGGATACCCTTGAGGTGGTTGAAATAAATACTACCAAACCAATCCATCAGGCATTTTTGATTGAAGTAGACAGCTTACAATTGTCTATTTACCAAAATGGCACGCTGGCGGAAGCGCTTAGTGCCGCCTCAGGAAGCATGGTGCGCCAATACGGTCCTGGTACGCTGAGCTCCATCAGCCAACGGGGAACCTCCGCAGCCCACACGGCCATGCTCTGGAATGGATTTAACTTGCAAAGCATCATGAACGGGCAATATGACCTCAGCCTGGTACCTCTCCTTCATATCGATGAACTTTCTTTGAGCCAAGGAGCCTCGGGTGCGCGCTATGGCAGTGGAGCCATTGGAGGTGTGATCTCCATGAATTCTCTGCCTCAATACAACAGTGGTCTTCACCTAAAAGGAGGAATACAAACAGGAAGCTTTGGCCAAAGAAGGCCAACTGTATCTGTAGGTTTGGGAGGAATGCAGTTTTATAGCCGAACCTCCTTATCCTTTTCGCAAGCGGCCAACAATTACCCTTTTACCAATACTACTGAAAGAGACAAACCCTTACAAAATCAGCTCAATGCGGATTTTGATCAACGAGTTTTTAGCCAAGACCTGCATTTCAGATTAAAAAAAAATCACTCCTTTTCCATTTGGGTGCTGAATCAAAAAACCGAACGTGGCATACCTCCTCCCATGACCAGAAGAAGTGCGAGTGCAAGGCAATGGGATGAGCACACTAGAGTAGCAGCTGCCTGGAACTATCATGCTGGAGATCATTTCTTTGATCTCAAAGGCGCATTTATCAGAGAACAAATTCGATTTGCCGACACCCTGATCAACCTAGATATGACCCACCAGGCTTATTCCAAATTGATACAAGGTGGATATGCGTGGCGCAAGACTTGGATTACCGCTGAAACCAGAGTAGAAGGCTCGCTGTTCTCTGGCAACTCACCTGGATATGGATCAGCACTGGTTTTTCAGAACCGCTGGGCAGTGACCCAATCCATTCATGTACACCCAAAAAAATCCTCGTGGGATATTCAGGCCCATCTTAGGCAAGAGTGGATCGATGGCAGGGCCATACCACTGATTCCCTCTTTGCAGGCGGAGTATAGACTTAACTCTTTATTGGTACTGGGTGCGCAAGGCTCGGCCAGCTATCGGGTGCCTACCTTCAATGACTTGTATTGGCAACCCGGAGGCAATCCCAATCTAAAACCTGAACGGGGTTACGGAACCGATATATTCTTGGCTTTGAAACCCCTAAGAAACAAAGGCGCTGTTCAGTATTTTGCTCAAATAGGGGTGTATCGTCAGGAAATCAAGCAATGGATCGTATGGATACCTGGTGATCGATTTTGGACACCTCAAAATGAATTAAAAGTCACCAACGAAGGCATTCAGGCACAAGGGCGATTTTCATGGATCACGAATAGAAAGCATCATTGGAAGTACCAAGCCAATGTGCAGATTACCAGAGCCTTACTCAGTGATCCTCAAGACCCAAATTTTGGAAAACAACTGGTATATGTACCCTATACAACAGCCACACAAACACTCAGCTACTCGTACAAAAAACACTATCTTCTGCTGGAGCATAGCCACATGGGCTGGAGATTTACCGACCGATCCAATGAACGCTGGCTTCCTACCCACTACTTGGTTAATCTTTCTATAGGTTCTACCCTACCGCTGCATCGCACATTGGCCTTGGAAGCTCGCGCTTCTCTACAAAATCTCTTCAATACCTCGTATCAGGTGTTGGCCTTTCAAGCCATGCCCGGACGAATGGTGACGGGGAGCTTATTCCTTCATTTTCAATCTAAAAACAAACAACTATGAACACTTTATCAAAACGATTACACTTAATAATCCTTGCGGCAGCTACAATACTTCTCACATTCTGTAAAGAACCGGATAAAAATAACGATGTGGCTCCTGCACCATCCTCTGTGCTAGTGCTTAATGAGGGGAATTTTCTACAATCGAATGCTGAGATCTCTGAGCTCAACAAAACAACAAAAACAATCAGGAATTCGATTTTTAATTCGGTAAACAACAGACCGCTGGGCGATGTACTACAATCAGGGGTGATTGTGGGCGACAGACTCTATCTGGTGCTGAACAACAGCAATAAAATAGAGGTGATCAATGCCAATACTTATCAATCCATCAGTACCATTACTGGGTTGAGTCTACCGAGGTACATGGCGGTGAGAGGAAACAAGGGCTTTGTGACCGAGTGGGTTTCATTTTCGGGAAATGGACGAGTGGCGGTGATCAATCTATCTACCGGTGCAATAGAAAAAACGCTGCCTGCGGGTAAATTTCCTGAGCAGATTCTGCTATCGGGTGAGCAACTTTTTGTGGCCAACAGCGATGACTCCACCCTTACAGTGATCGATGCGGTAAATGAAAGCATCAATGCTACTTGGACCGTAGGAATAAGCCCCAATAGTCTTGCTGAGGTAAACGGTAAACTTTGGATCCTGTGCGGTGGTAAAGTTAATTACAGCACGTTCCCTGTTATTGATACTGCCAATAGCCTTTTTGGCCAACTTATTAGAGCCAATGGTGTAGAATATCAAGTAGAACAGAGACTTATTTTTCCTGACCAAACCAAATCACCCTCAAGACTCAACTCTCATCAAGGCCAATTGTACTACACCTACAACAATGCTGTGTTTCGCCTGAATGCTACCGCCAGCAGTTTACCTACCGATGCATTTATCACACGATCGGGTGTAGATGCAGCAGTACCCTTATATGGCCTTGGGATAGATCCAAAAGATGGAACCGTGTATGTAGCCTTCTCGAACTTTACTTCAGCAAACCGATTTAACCGCTACACCCTTCAGGGCACATTTATCGATACTTACAACAGCAGTGCAGGACCAAATGGGTTTTTATTTAAGTAAAAGATTAAAAAATAGTTGATCTCAGAATACAGCTCGAATAATTCAGATAATTTTGAAGGCCTTAACTAGATCGATGAAGACAATTCAGCATATAGTTATTCTTTTAATGATCACCCACTTGTATTCGTGTAGAAACTGCGAAGACACGAGTGAGCCAAGACTGTTGGTAAAGTTTAATGGAGGTTTAAATTATACCAAAGTAGTGGGGGTAGGTGGTAGTGGTAACCTTACTGTAGAGGATAGATTGCCCCTTGCGATCAATGCGGACACTACTACCTACCTATTTTTTACAGATTCCATCACAGATACGGTAAGTATAACTTATAACAGAAATTTCAGATTTGAAAAGGAGGATTGTGGTTTTACAATTACTTTAGATTCATTTAAGCTTCTACGTATTTCCACTTTTGACAGTGCAGTTTTCGTGATTAAGGAGTCTGAAAGTACTTTGTTAGGGGAAAGCAACAAAAATGTATATGAGGTTTCTTTGTTTCGTTAGTTTATTCTTTTTTATACATGTATCTGTTGTAAAATCACAAATTACGCAGCGATGGGCTTTGGGATTTAATCTGAGTGAGAACATCGTAAATTGGTATCTTTTTAATTATAAAAATGGAAAAGGATATCACTTCGAGCCATCAGTATATTATAAAATTAGTGAATTGCTCTACGTAAAGGGTTCAGTGGGTTTTTCGAAAATATCGAGTGTACATACCTTATCAGAAACTGATGTAGAGTATTTGAACAAAGGAAGTTATATCAGAATAGGATTACTAAGCGGATTTAGTAAAAGCAAAGAACTAGTGCCTAACGCATTGGGTATTTCTGTATTCTATTGCAACTACAATGAAGTTGGTGATTTCAGAATAAAGGGACCATACTTTAGCGATTATACCAGTAAGTATAGTTTTTCGAATCAGGAAGCACTGATCATAGAACCAACCGCTGAAATCCTCGCCTTAAAATTGAAACATTTTTTATTTACATGTAGTATCACCTATCCAATTATAGTTTACAACTCTATTCAAAGTGATTATCCCAATTTTTTTATACCTGGATATGGCACTTTTTACACCGGTAAATTATTTGATTGGGGGTATATGCTGTATCGATTCGACTTTACTATTGTAGTACCGATTAATAGGAAATAAGGAATGGAGGGAGTTATAGGATTCTAATGTTTGTTGATGGTGTCAGTGCGAATTAGCTCCATCATTAAAGGTGATTAACAATTTGAACTTTAAATTTTTTTCAGGAGGAGATATCTATTTAAGGACGAGACATTCAGCATAAAATTTATCGTCTGTCCATTTTGTAGGATTATTGATGATATATTCTGAAATGGTTCGATACGAATGTTCGTTGCGGATAATGTGTTCCCAATAATTGCGTTGCCATAATTTGCCGTTAAACGGTTGCCATCCCAATGTTTTTACACCCCGTACATATTCCACCGTTACGATTGATTGAAACGCCCCAACCATATCACCAACGGTTTTATTTTTTACCGTAGCCGTAGGGGCAATCCCTTGTGGTTGCTCTCTTTCTTTGGTGCCATCATTTTGGGCGTTGCCATCATTTTGGGCGTTGCCGTCATTTTGGGCGTTGCCGTCATTTTGGGCGACCACAAGGGTCGCCCCTACGGGGGTGATTTCAAAAATTGCGTGGAAATGGTTGGGCATCACAACATATTCGTGTAATTGGATATTTTTAAATCGTTCGGGTAATTTCAACCATTCATTTTCTACCATTTTTCCCGCATCGTTTAATTGCAATACCCTATTTTCAATTCTACCAAATAAATGCGCCCGATCTTGCACGCAAATGGTAATAAAATACAATCCAGCCTGCGCATAATCGTATCCTTTTAACCGGATAGACTTGCGGTTGGGCAATCCCTTGTTGCTGCCCGAATTGAAATTGTATTTTGATTTATTGTTCATTTTATCTTTTTATTCTTGAGGCAACCACAAGGGCACGCTCTTACATCGTCCCTTTGTTATTCTATCTTTGTTATTGGTCTATTATTTCCTTTCCTTCTCTAATTTCATTCGGTTCTGCTCTAAAAATTGTGAATAGGAATCCAAAAGAGTTTTTTCACTGTCAAGGATATCGCTTAAAAAGTAGGATAATTTGAGAAAAGCTTCTTCACCCCCTTTATCTATATTTTCAGTAGCAAAATCGCCTAATCTTCTGGTTTTTTCGTTGAGTAAGTCTGATTGGGCTTCAATTTCTAAAAGCTGCGATATAATATCAAACTCTAGTAGTTCTGCTTTTTTATTGATGAAAAATCTCAAGCTTACATTCTTAATAACTGCTACTTGAAATCCCCCGAAGCTTGAAATCAATTCACCGATTGTTAGTTTAGGGTCTATAGGCTCGCTTCCCTCCAACTTGTCACGAAGTACTTCAAAAAGTTGAAGATGCCGATTAAATACGGTATCCAGATCTAGTTGGCTCAACTTGATTTCACTCTCTATTGCCACTAGTGTTTTTCCAATATATTTTCTATTGTCTACCGTTTCTTTGTAGTTGCCAATAGAAACGGCAATCAATACACCGATAACCACGATTGAGACTTCCTTAAAATATTCTAGAATTCGACTGCTGATCTTCATTGTTTTTT
>DAINOB010000153.1:0-5973 GCA_036735585.1 Cytophagales bacterium
TAGTGCTTACTTCAACTACTCACAATACACTTGCTGAATTCAAAATTACTGATCCTAACAATAGATTTAGGGTAATCTACATATGGAGCTGCACAGGTAACATAGAGTATCCTGAGTCCTCCAAGTCTGGCGATTTTATCATAGGAGTTTATGGTGATATTACTTTTTATGATGAACTTCAAAAACTTTCCTCCAAAAAAATTGGGACACAACAAGTAGTGGTGAAACAATTTGACAATTTATCAAAGGTTGAGCCTTGTCAAATTTTGTATATATCTCCAGATAAAAATGGGGATGTGCCTACATTAGCTAACAAATTTTCAGGAAAACCAGTAATACTTATCACGGAAAGGGAGGGGATGGCTAAAAAAGGTTTAGCAGCCTTGAATTTTGTTTTCAGAGACAATAAATTGAATTTTGAAGTAAATAAAGCAAACGCAGAAAAAAATGGATTGAAAGTTTCTTTGTCCTTGCTTAAAATTGGTATAGAAGTAAATTGAAAAAGATTTTATACATATCGTTACTATTTTCCTTCTTGGGAATTAACACCGAGGCTCAGGTGATTAATCTGACTTTGGCTGAAAAATTCCAAACAGAAGGTAAGTTAGATTTGGCAAAATCTGCAATTGACGAAGCAGCACTGAATGACCAGACCAAGGACAATCCTAGAACATGGTATTTAAGGTCCTTTATTTACAAAGAGCTATTTAAGAATGCTAAGCCTTCAAAAGAAACAGTAAATCAACAAGCCATTCAATATCGTAACGCTTCAATTGAAAGTGCGCGCAAGAGCCTTGCTCTGGATAAAAAGAAAGAGCTCTCAAAAGAGTGCTACAGTATTGTCAATTTCCTTAGAAACTCAATGATTGTAGAAGCTTATTCTAGCTTCAAATTAAAAGACGACAACACTGCATTGGCTTCATTGGAAGAGTACCTTGAAGTATCTAGTTCATTTGCAAATGCAGAAGAAGATGCTCAAGCATACTTTATTGCCGGGGTATCTGCTTACAGATTAAACAATGCACAGAAAGCAGAAAAGTATTTAAGTAAAGCGGAAGCTCTAGGCCAACCTGATCCTGCAGTGTATGTATACTTAGCAAGGACTTACTGGGCAGCAAACAAAAAACAAGAAGCGCTCAACATATTAAACAAAGGGTTTACCAAATACCCTAAAAACAAAGAAATAGTATCTACATTGTATGAGTTTAATAGAGAACAGGAAAAGCTTAAAGAAAACCTTGAGTTCCTTACTATTGCAGTAGAAGCGAACCCAGGTGAGGCTGATTTCTGGATATTGCTTGCTATAACTTATGAAGACATCGCTTCAAAAGATGTAGACAATAAAAAGAATGAGACTTTAGAAAAAGCTAAAGAAGCATATATTCAAGCACTTAGAATCAGACCAAATGATGATTTCGCTAACTCTAACATCGGGATTCTCTTATACAATCAGGGAGTCAACTTGATTAACTCAACGGATGTAGAAATATCATTACCAGATATTGCCAATATTCAAAGGCTAGCACTGAGTAAGTTTAAAGAATCACTCCCGTATATGCTCAAAGCATATGATTTGAATCCAAAAAGGAAAGAGACACTTTACGGATTAGATGTGATCTATTATGTTATGGGAGAATTTGATAAATCAAATCAGTTTAAATTATTGTATCAAAAAGCTGAATAGCAGCCAATTGGTTTTTAATTCTTGCCACAATGGGATAGATTCCAACTATCTCTTATTTTTGAGTTAATTTAAATCAAACCTTTGAGGTACAGACTGACCATAGGAAGAAAAATTGGAGTAGGTTTCGGGTTGTTAATCCTGCTAACACTATTGAATTTTATTCTCACCCTGTATACTGTTAATCAGGGAAACGAGCTGAACCTAAGCATAACGAATGTATACAATCCATCGGTTCAGCTATTTGAGCGGTTAAACAACTTACTCCTAAAGTCTAACAGATACATTGAGAACTGGGTAACACGCAGTGTAGAGAACCCTAATGCCCCCATCAAAGAACCTCTGAGGAAATTATTAGGAGAAGAGTATCCAGCACTCAGGAAAGAAATCGTCAAAATGTCTGTGAACTGGACAGAAAATGATAAAGCCAGTGTAGATAGTCTGCTGAATGCCATTGATCGACTTTTCGAAGAAGATTATTCTATGGTAATGAATACCTTAAATACCTATGATGACTATACAAATTCAGGATTCGTAGTTTATATGAATCAGTATGTTTATGAGGATGTGATACCCGCTGCCACATTGGAAATCAAAATAATGCTGGAGCGCATTACCGAAACTCAAAGAAATTATGCAGATGTAGCTGGTGGAAAAATGGTGGGTTCTTTTGATTTTCTTCAGCTTGTGGTAAGAAATTCAGGAATTGCCTTAGTAATAGGAGGGTTGCTGATTGCCTTTTTTACGATTAGGACAATAGTTAAACCAATCAAGGAATTGCAGGGCGTAATTCAATTATTGGGCAAAGGCATCTTCCCAAAGGAAAACATCATTAAAGGTAACGATGAGATAGGAGAGATGTCCATAGCTTTAGATAATCTTGTGAATGGTCTCAAACGCACCACAGATTTTTCAAGAGAAATCGGTAATAGCAACTTTAAGTCCTACTACGATCCCTTAAGCCCACAAGATGTACTTGGACATGCACTCTTGAAAATGCGTACTCAATTAAAGGAATCGGAACAGCGCTTAGAGGCAAAGGTATTGGAGCGAACTCAAGAGGTGATCAAACAGAACAAAGAGATCCAAAAACAGCGTGATGAGATCGAAGGAAAGAACAAGAGTCTCCAAACACTGTATTCAAATGTAACCGACAGTATTCGGTATGCGAAAAGAATTCAACAGTCTATACTTCCTCCAGAAGAGGTTATTAATGCTTCATTAGAGCAATCTTTTGTTTTGTATAAGCCAAAAGATATAGTTTCCGGAGATTTCTATTGGATGGATAATTCGATGAAAGATATCGTATGGATTGCAGCGGTGGATTGCACAGGGCATGGTGTTCCGGGAGCGTTTATGTCAATTATTGGATACAACTCCTTGAATCAAATTATTCAAGAAAGTAAAGCTACAGTTACAGCCGCTAAAGTACTGGATAGATTAAAAGAACTGGTGAGTCAAGCATTGCGACAAACTCAAGATGGGGATACATCAAAAGATGGAATGGATATAGCCCTTTGTAAGATTGATAAGAGAAAAAAAACACTTGAGTTTGCAGGAGCATTCAATCCACTTTTATATGTGAAGGCATCAAGTAAGAATGAACTGACTGAGATAAAAGGAAGTAAGTTTCCAATTGGCATTTACTTACAAGACGAAGAGCAAAACTTCACCAATCATGTAGTCAATTATGAAGAAGGTGATATGTATTATATCTTCTCTGATGGGTATGCAGACCAGATAGGTGGGCCAAAAGGTAAAAAGTTTATGATAAGAAATTTCAGGAACTTGCTATCACAAATACACATGGAAAAACCTGATAAACAGAGAGATATACTTTCAAGTACTCTAGAAGAGTGGAGAGGAAAAGAAGAGCAAGTCGATGATATCTTGGTGATTGGATTCAGATTATGAAAGATATGAAAATAAAGATTTTAACTTTGAATTCTGCTTTAACAGCTTTAACAGGCAGAATTTGTGTAAACTAAACCCATATGATTGACCTCTATAGTTTATATGAACGCATGCATGATAACAACATCATGTTATCCTTCAAGGGAGAGGTTACCTTTGATTTGATCGATAGTATCCTCAAAATCATTGAGACTCGCCTTGATAAAATGGAGGACGATAGGAAAACCATGAAAAAGGTTTATAACATCCTCGTTGAATGCCTTCAAAACCTTTGTCACCATGTAGATTCAGTTGAAGTAGACGATTCTATGTCTAATATCAGCAAAACTGCTATCCTAATTATTTTTAGTGATGATCATGCATATCACGTAGTTACGGGTAACTATATTCAAAATGAGAATGTGACGCCACTAAAGAGTTGGCTTGACCAGATTAACTCAAATACCAAGGAGGAATTAAGAGATCTATACAAGAAGATTTTGAACAATGAGCAATTTTCTTCTAAAGGAGGTGGAGGCTTGGGCTTTATAGATATAGCAAGAAAATCTGGTCAGAAGTTGCTTTACAATTTCCAACCTGTGAACACAAAATACTCCTTTTTTAGCTTCCAAATCAATATCCCCAAACAGTAAGACATTCATTCATTATGGAACCACTCATTATAGATCCATCCAATACCACGCCTACAGTAAGATTTGATGCCAATACAGGAGTCATGCAGTTAAGTGGAAGATCCACGCCTGAAAATTCAGTGGAGTTCTACAAACGCTTACTTGATTGGTTTGATGAATATTCACAAAATCCATGTGAAAGAACTGAGCTGAACATAAAGCTTGAGTACTTTAATACCTCATCGTCTAAGTGTTTATTAGATATATTCAAAAGCTTTAATAACCTCCATAAGTCTGGTAATGATGTCATAGTGAAATGGTATTATGAAGAAGAAGATGAAGACATGCAGGAAGCAGGAGAAGATTATAGTGATTTGTTAAACGTTCCTTTTGAGATTATCGAAGTAAAAGAGTAAATGAAGAAAAACGATATCTTCGAAAAGGAAGGGATATATGTAAAAGATTTGTTAGAGTTCTGCAAGCTCGGTCAAGCCTCAGATGAGGAATTTAAGGCTAAGTTAGAAGAAACGGCATTGAATTACGAGGAGCTTATCAATCAGGCCCAATTGATCACTAAAGTTAGTGATAGACTTCAGCACAAACTCAACAATCTTAATGATAAGCTGAACGTAAAGAATGTTGAGCTACAAGAAACCATTGATGAATTAACCAAAGCGAGAGCAAGTAGAAAGGCCACTACAATTGTTTTGGTGGTGGCGGTGGTCTTGTTTCTAGTTTCAGAAGCGGTTTTGGAACCTTATATTGAAAGCCATACCACCAATGTTTACCTAGGTTTTGGTGCTAAATTCGCTTTAATGCTGCTACTTAAACCAATAGACTTTGTGGTAGAAAAGTGGCTTATGGCAGATGCGATAAAAAAGGCTAAAAAAGCAAAGGAAACTCCCTCAAAGGTCTAGAGATTATTTCACGATTGCCTCACCGTCAAAATAAGGAACCACTTCGTATTTGCTCTCCGTAAGACAATATTTTATATCTTTTTCAATCCCTAAGTTTCTAAGCCTTTTTACGTGGGAGCAATCTTGAATAAAAGCAAATACATCCATTTGTGCTGCGTCATAAAGCGTTTTCGAAAGCTTCACATCATCACTGACACCATCAAAATAGTTATCTAAGGCAGTAGCTAGGGCCCCTGCAAACAAGGTATCTTCCACATTTACCCTTCCTTTCCATCCTGAACACAAAATAATGATGTCTCTGTCTGAGGAAATAAGGTAGTTCGTTAAAGAGCGAAGGTTTATAAAACCACCGATCAAAATCTTTTCAGCAGCCTTAGACCGGTTGATTGCTTCTGTGCCATTGGTGGTGGTAAGTACTATCGTTTGTCCTTTCAGATCTTCTGACATATAGCTGAATGGCGAATTCCCTAGATCAAAACCCTCTGCTTTTTTACCATCTCTTTCGGCCGCGGTAACATAACCGAGTTTTTTGTAGGCTTCGCATTGCTCCAACTTCGATACAGGAATGATCCTTTCTACATAATGAGCAAGTGCGGTAATGATGCTTGAAGTGGCCCTTAGGATATCCACTACCACTACAATTTTTCCATCCAGTGTGTATAAATGAAGAAGATCTGGAGAAAGACAAATATCAAGCGATTTCTTGCTCATTTTTGGGATTTATAAAATGGCAATGAAATAACTTTTGCTTTCAAGTGTTGGCCTCTAACTTTCACATAAATTTCAGTATCTGTAGAAGTGAATTTTTTGGGTAAATACCCAAGGCCAATGCCAATACCTAGGCTAGGAG
>DAINOB010000154.1:0-5929 GCA_036735585.1 Cytophagales bacterium
TAGCTGGAAATCTTACATTTACTAACCAATCCACAGGGCTCATGTATCTGGGCAATGGCGCAGCGGCTCAGGTAGCCATTCTAGGCAATACTATCCTAACAAACGCGGGTGGCGGAAGCATCTTTCTTAACAACGGCAATGGAGCACAATTCAATAGCGATGGAAATCTTGAAATCAATTCACCCAATGGTGGCACCATTAATCTGGGCAATGCATCAAACAACACCTCATTTGCATCTCCTACCGCAAGCATTAGTTTAGGTGCGGGAGGCTTTAATGATAGCAATACCAGTTGGAACCGGGTGATAAAAACCTCAACAAATGCTACTTCTTTGCTTACAACAGGCACGAGTGCCATCACGATCAATAACTCAAGAATTAGTGGGGACTTTACTACCAGTTCTAATTCAGTAGTTGTTCAAACCAATCGCTTTTTAGGAGACTTAAGCATTACTAAAACTGGGACAATTAATAACGTGTGTAGCGGCAGCAATTTTATTCAAGGCAATGCCATCTTTAATATTCTTGGAGTCAACTACCTAATGATGGGTAATGGAAATGCAGATACCATACAGGGAAATATGACTGTGAATTTAAGTGGTACCGGGGCTTTTTACTATGCAAGGGCTGGGGCAAATCACCGAATAGATGGGAATGTAAGTGTAAATTCAACAGGTACAGGTATTGTTTATTTTAGCGAGCAAGCATCAGCAACTTTAGGTATTGGAGGAAATATCACTTTAGAGTGTGCGTCTTGTAGTGGTGTACGATTCACTCCGGGAGTTACCACTCAATCTGCTGGAGGGGCTATTTTGACAGGTTCAGGAGGTATAGATGCAGGTAGTTTCAATTTTAGAAACTTTACCCAACTGGGCTCAGCAGCAAATACACTTTCTGCAACAGGGACAGCAATTGTTGATTTCTATACGTGCAGTTTCGGGGGAAATTTTGATATCAATGCACCACGAATCTTAATGCGTGAATCTACCTTTTTAGGCACCACCAATTTCACCAGAAATAGCGGAACCAATGATGATAATTTTGGGGGAAATACCTTTACTGGTAATTCCACATTGACCAACAATGGCCCTGCTGCACGTTGGTTATTTGGCAATGCACAGCCTGATGCTTTTGGCGGGGATGCTACTTTTATCAATACAAATACAGGTTCTATACGGGTAGCATTTAATGTGGCAGGAACAACCATTGCCGGCAACACCACTTTAAGAAACACCAGCACTGGTTCTATATTTTTATCAGAGAATGTAGGAACTGCTACCCTATCGGGAAATCTAGTACTAGAAAATCCTAATGGAGGCATTATTAATATTGGCAACAATGGGTCAGCTACAACCATTCAAGCGGGCGGGAATATATCCATAGGAGGAGCTGGATTTGCTGACGGGTCATTAGGCATTCGTGCGCTTACACTCAACGGCACCGGTATGTCCAATCTAATCACTACCGGAAACACAAACACTACAATTAATGGTTGCACTTTTGGTGGCAATCTTGTTTTAACATCAGGGCAATGGACTGTAAGAGAAACTAATATTAATGGCAATACTTCATTAACCAAAATCCAACCTGGAAACAATACGAGTGCTGGAGGAAATACATTTGGAGGCACCTTTACCATGACTCACAACAGCACAGATCTCATACGATGGGGAGATGGCACTACACTTCCAGATGTTTTTGTTGGCAATGTGCTCTTACAGAACAATTCGACCGGTACTATTGAACTAGGAAGAAATAACGTAACTGACTACAGAGGCAATATTTCTTATGCTTCTGCTAATGCAATCCTGTTTGGAGCCAATAATGGTTCTACTGTGTTTAATGGATCTGGTGATCAAACAATCAGCGATATCTCTGGGACTACTCCCCTACCCACCTTTAGAAGAGTAATAGTAAATAAGCCTTCAGGTTCAATAATTCTAAATACTCCGGTTGATTTTGGAGTCAGTTTGGCAATGACTTCAGGAATCATCCAAACCACGAATACCAATATCTTAAGATTGATTAATGCTACTACCCTTACAGGAGGCAGCACCGCGAGTCACGTGAATGGGCCTATGATCAAAGTCGGCAATCAGGCGTTTGATTTTCCAGTAGGCAAAGGAGGAATTTATGCGCCTATCAGCATAAGTGCAGCAGGAGTTACCACAGACCAGTTTAGGGCTGAATATTTCAACACCAGTCCTAATACGCTATATCCAAATGTAAATAGAGAATCATCTATTGATCGGACTAGCGGATGCGAGTATTGGAACCTTGACAGATTAGTAGGAACAGCAGCTAGATTCGTAACCATTGGGTGGGATGACCCCAGAAGCTGTGGAGTTAATGATTTTAACCAGTTGCTTGTTGCTCGATGGAATGGCACCCAATGGATCAATGAAGGTGGAGCAAATTATACTGGCAACAATACTGCTGGTACTTTACGTTCTGTGAATGCCATAGGAGCTTTCAGTCCATTTACTCTTGGATCTTCTATTGGTATCAATCCCTTGCCCATTACAGGTATCTCCTTGAAAGCAAAAGCAATAAATCGCTCGGTTCATCTAGAGTGGACACCAGAAGGAGAATATAATCATGTGAAATTTGAATTACAGCGTGCCAGCTCCAATGGCCTATTCCAAAGTATTCATGAAGAAGAATTTTCAGCAGATCCATCAGCAAAAAGAGAGTTTTTCGAATTTCTTGACGAATATGTACCATCAGGAAATCTTTATTATAGAGTAATTGCGTGGGAAGGAGATCAAAAAACACTATCTAAAAATGAGTTTGTTTACCTAGAACCCACAGAAACTTCTATTTATCCGAATCTTATAGTAAGCGGAGAATCGATAAATATATTCAGTGAAGTAGAGGATCTTAATGCAGTAGTGTCCCTTCAAATGATCAACGGTGTATCTTCAGAATTAATCAAGACAGGTTTAGCTGCTGGAGAGCAAAGTATTTATCTGGGTGATCGTGCTCCAGGGGTATACTTCCTTCTGATCGTAAGTCCGGATGCTGGAACACAAATCAGGGAGAAAATTGTAATCCGATAACTGGAATACTTCTAGATTACTGACATCATTTTTTGTAAAGCAATGTTGTTGGGGATAGTAATAACCTTCCCCTCATCGTTTTTTACGTGAAGGAAGAATACAGAAATATCTAAAAGCTCACCTGAGATGTCAAACTCCTTATCATAAATCCTGATTCTCTGACCTATTTTGATAGGGTGGCTAAAAAACAATATAATCCCTGCTGTAATATTCGATAGAATAGACCACTGAGCAAAAAAAGCAATACCCAAAACTGTAAGTACAGAACTTACAAAGAATAATAAATCACTTTTGTCAAGACCCCAAATTCCGGTTAAGAATACAAATGCCAATAAAATGGAGAAGGCATTGATCAGCCTATGGGTAATGCGTATTCGCTGAGAATCTAGATTAAATTTTTGCTGAATTTTACTAATTGTCTTTAGTGCAAATCTTCGCAAAAAAAGCAACAAGCCAAGCAACACAAGGGATTGTATCCATTGCGTAGCTACATCTGTAAATAAGGAATCTGACCAATGCTTTTGTCCTGAAAGAAAATCATTCATACTTGATTACCATTTCTACTCTTCTGTTCAGTTTACGTCCTGATTCAGAATCATTTGACGCTACTGGCTTGGTTTCACCAAAGCCATCAGCTGTAATTCTATAGGTAGATACACCTTTCTTGGTAAGGTAATTCTTAACAGAATTGGCTCTTCTTTTCGACAAATCCATATTTTTATCATCATCGCCTACATTATCCGTATGGCCTTCTAAATGAAGAAGGGAGCCAGGGTTATTCAACATTACTTTTGCCAAATCATCCAATGATTTAAATGATGAAGACAGAATAACATCTTTATTAGTTTCGAACAGTAAATTTTCAAAAGCTTTCTTTAAGGCCTCTTCTTCCTCTTTTTTAAGCTTGGGACACCCTCTATTTTCTTTTACTCCCGGGGTTTTAGGGCATAAATCATCTACATCGGGTACACCATCTTTGTCTGTATCTACCAGAAGTTGTGGGCAACCTTGGTTGGCGGCTGGTCCTGGCTCATCAGGGCATCTGTCTTTATGATCAGGAATTCCATCTTTATCGGAATCTGGGCAACCATCATAGTATCGTGGCCCTGGTTTATCAGGACATGCATCTAAGTGGTCATATATTCCATCATTGTCCCGATCGCCATAGGGGCATCCTTTATTCTCTCGCGGTCCTGGATCGTTGGGGCAAGCATCTTCATAATCATACACTCCGTCAAAATCGGCATCTGGCGGACAACCAAAGGTTGTAACTGTCTGACCTTTAGGGGTATTAGGACATTTATCTCTATAATTAGGTACGCCATCTTCATCATCATCATATGAATAATAAGGTGAAACGTAACCGGGAACACTTTCATTTTTTGCTTTTCCTGCCTTTTTAAGCTTTTTATATCGAACTTTTGTCTGCTTGGGATTCTGCGCCTCAGTGCTCGTTGAAAAACCGAATGCAAAACAAAATGCAACAAAAAACAAAGTGTACGTAATTTTCATAATCAATCAATTAAGGGCTTTGGATAGCGCAGCGATTTGTAATTCAAGCAGCTGTATTTTTGATTCTGCGTCAAGTTTTTTGCGAAGCTCATTCTCAATCACTTCGGGCTTTGCATGCTGAACGAATTTTTCATTACCAAGTTTCTTCAGTACGGATTCTAAGAATCCACGCGTGTAAACAAGCTCTTTATCTAATTTCTCTTTTTCCTGCTCAGGGTCAAACTGATCACCCAAAGGAATAATAAACTCATCCCCTTTTAAAACGAGTGATGCCGAGAATTCAGGCTTGGGCTTATTGTAACTTATCGAAGAAATATTGACCAATTTAGACAAAATACCTTCAAACGGATTATAACCCGATTCTTTAGAGGTAATAATGATCAGCTCTATACTTTCCTTTGGAGAAAGTTGTTGTTGGTTTCTTATCCCTCTTATCTGATTTACCAGCTCAAGAATTAAGGCAGTCTGATCTAGTATTTCTTGATTCCAGCCGATTATCTTGGGCCAAGGGGCAATGATCAGGTCATCGCCTTCTTCTCTTTCTGCCAACTCATGCCACAGTTCTTCAGAGACGAAAGGCATAAAAGGATGTAGCACCTTTAGTATATTCTCAAAAAAACCAATGGTTCTTTGTAGCGTAGCGGGATCAATTGGTTTACCATATTCTGGCTTAATCATTTCCAGATACCAAGCACAGAAATCATCATAAATCAATTTATATACAGACATTAAGGCATCTGAAATTCTGTATTTGCTGAAATGATCTTCTATGATAGCCAATTGCTCCTGAAAACGGTTCTCAAACCAGTCGCAGGCTTTGGGTTGGGCTATGGCAAGACTTGCATCCACTTCCCAACCTTTGATCAATCGAAAAGCATTCCATAGCTTGTTATAAAAATTTCTTCCTTGTTCACACAGTTTTTCATCGAAAAGTAGGTCGTTTCCGGCAGGTGCTGAAAGCAACATACCTACCCTTACGCCATCAGCACCATACTGGTTGATGAGGTCTAGTGGATCTGGTGAATTCCCTAATGATTTGGACATCTTTCTGCCCTGTTTGTCCCTGACAATACCGTGTAAATACACATTTTTGAAGGGACGCTGCCCCATGTATTCCTTCCCTGCCATGATCATTCGTGCTACCCAAAAGAACAAAATCTCAGGTGCGGTTACCAGATCATCTGTGGGATAATAATAGCTTAGTTCATCGTTTGGTTTTCTTTTACCTTCAGGCTGACTAAATATCTCTGTATCAAATACAGCCATTGGCCACAGCCATGATGAAAACCAAGTATCCAGCACATCTTCATCTTGTATGATAGCTTCGACTGAAAAATCTTTACCCTCATTTAAGAAAA
>DAINOB010000155.1:0-5918 GCA_036735585.1 Cytophagales bacterium
AAATAGATGAATTAGGGATTCAATTCTATCATTTCAAATTTAGGATAGCCTCTTTGACCATTTTCATTTACCAATCCTATAAAGCGGATCTTGAAGAAGCGAGCGCCATTAGGAGCAGCACTGTCGTTGGTTCGGATGATATAGTACCTATCTGCTCTTACACTGGGGGGCGCAGGACTACCAAACTGTGGAATTGATCTCCATCCACTCCCGATAAAGGTGCGCCTGTTGCTCAATCTGCTGGTTTCAATATTTGCGTATTTAAAGTTTTGATACGTTACAGTGTTTGTATCGGTCATGTACCCCTGAACTTCAGCAGTATTCACAATGACATAATCTGAGAACCGATATGGAATAGGGTTAGGGTTAGCACTAGACAAAGGGAATAGAGTGACAAAATTTGTAAAATTCAAGTGCCAAACAGCGGGCGCAGTGGTCACTGATGAACCAGTACTTAAATCCATGCCTGTTAAGCCTGTTCCTTGCTTGGTGTAAGTATAGGTTCTTTTGTTACTTGCTACAGTGCCGGTATCTGCCAAGGTTACTGTATATCCATTCCCTGAAGCACTTCTGTTTATTTGAATCAAAAGCATACCTCTTAAGGTGTTATTTGGATTGGTTCCTCTTGTGATCAAGTATACATTGTTAGAAGCATTGGACACGGCTATTTCAGCAATGGCGGTAGAATCCAATGATCCGTTGGGATTATCAATCCATGCGGGTGTGCCAAAAAGCCATGAAGGAGGAGGTGTTTGCACTCCTGCATTGAGGATAATGTTCAGATCCATTTGTGTGCTTGTAGTAAGCCAATCTTCGCGCTTCACGCTATCAATGATGGAAGTGTTGAGCTGCTTTACCATCACACCGTTTGAGAAATTGAGCGCTACCCTAAAAGCTGGGCCATTGTTAAAGGCTATATCCCAACTGTTGCGGGCAGTCGTAGAAGTTGTTTTTGCATTGAGATCTACAAAGGCCATGTTGGGCTGCTCTGGTCCACCTACTTCAGGACTTATTTCATTGGTACCTGGCGGGGGAGGGGTTACCGGTATTGGATCTGGATCATCACTTTTACACCCATTCAAAACTAACGCAGCAGACAGAAGTGCTGCACTCATCCATAATTTATTTTTCATTAATCTGAGATTAAACCGTTTTTGTGTTAAGACATTTTTGTTGAAAAATTCCAGGTAAGACGCACAAAACCTGAGCGCCCATAACCCACCTGCATCATAGGGCCTCCGCCATGGACAGAGGCATTAAGATTACCAGATGCTACCTGCGTTATGTCAAATAAATTTCTAATCCCTCCAGTAATCTGGATGCTTTCGTTTTTGATATGATAGGTAAGTGTGATGTCCTGCATATGCCAATCGCCAGCTCTGCGAACCCTGCTACTGCCCATGCCATCTGTTTCAAGAAAGGGGGTTTGCCCGGTGTATTTGTGAAAAATGGAGGCTTTCAGTCTATAAGTTTTAAGGTAATAGCTCAAATTCACAGTCACTTCGGGGCTGTAAAGCATTTTGCCATTTTCTGGATCAGGAGAGCCTAATATGGTGTTGCTTACGCCTAAATAGGATGCACCGGCATTGAATTGCAAGTTTTGGTATCTGCTGTTTAATTGAATGACTCCACCTCCAGTGGTATAGCGATCTATGTTGATAAATGTGAGTATGCGTACATCCGCAGGGTCGATACCGTATCCTATTCGATCTTGGATTTCATTGTAGAAACCCGACAATTCGATCGAAAGTGTTTGGTTTTCTTTTTGGATCAATCTTCTGGTGATGCCTCCATTAAAATTCCGACTGGTTTCAGGTTTTAAATTTTCATTACCGCGGATGCTGTGATTGGCATCAAAAAAGTTAAAATACAACTCCCTGAGGCCGGGTGCTCTATAGCCATGCGCGTACCCAGCTCGCGCATCTGTTTTATCGTCCAGAGCCCACTTTACATGCAAGGCCGGAAGTGCAGGAGGAGTGGCAAATTTGGTATTGTACGCCACTCGTACCCCAGGCTTTATTTTGATTGCAGGTCCAATTTTGATTTCAGCTGAGGTAAAAAGTGCATAATCCGTCATGTTTTGAATGCCTCCTGCTATGCGGCCTCCGCCTCTCTCTTCGTGCTGTATATCGTAGCCCACTTCATAATTGATCCATCGGCTGTGTTTTACTCTGTTTAGCGTGCCTCTCGCATTTAAAGTATTAAAGAGTACCTCTCTTTGTGGATCATCCTGATTGAGTAAAGTTTCTGATTCATCAAACAAGTCTTTACGAAGATTGTCAGTAGTTCTTTTAAACTGGGTCCAACCCAACATCACTTGATAGCGATGATTTTGGAAGACTTCCCCTTCGCTGACCAGCTGCTGCGACAATCGATTGGTTATAAATCGGTTGTCAAATGCAAAAGTTCTATTGAGTTGTTGAGGCCCATTGACCTGTATGGATTCATTGAGGTAATCAAAAAGGTAGTGCAGTGATTGCTTTTTGAAATTGTAGCGAAGCAATCCATTGACAATCCATTGATCTTTAGGATGCCATTCAAAAGTTCTGTCTGTTCTTTCACCCTTGTAGCCTCCAAAGAAGTTTCTTGTCATACCCATCTGAGCGTAGAGGGTAGGAAGCAACTTGATTCCTGCCAAAATACTTTGGTTGTGAATACCTTTATCAAGTCCATAATCGGTGCCTACAGTTTCTTCTTGTAAGTCTACTCGTATATTCACATCATCTGTTCCCCCCTTTTTGGTGATTAAATTGATCACGCCAGCAAGTGCATTGGCGCCAAAAGAGATGGCCATGGGGCCCTCTACTATTTCTATCCGCTCAATGTTATTCATGTTGATTTGGCTCAGGTCCACATTAGAGCCTTCACGTCCCGCCATAGGAATTCCATCCAACAATATTCTCACGTTTTGTCCTGAAATGCCCTGCAAATTCATCGCACTTTCGCCAAGTGCAGCATCGTAACTCACGCGGATATTCAACTCCTGCGTCAGCACCTGTTGAAGGTTGATAGCTGCCATGCTCCTGATACGTTCCTGATCGATTACCCTTACTTTATATACAGAATTTTTGGCAGAAGCAGCCTCATACTGACCAGTGATTACCACATCTTTTAATTGGGTATTCACAGGCGTTAAATATATCTGGAAGCGCTCTTGAGGACTTTTGAGGGTATCTAAGGCTGTTTGGTAAGATAGATGTGAAGTTTTTATCACCAAAGGATACTCTGCATCGCGCAGGATCACTTCCCCTTTTTGATTGCTTATCTCTACTTTTCGATTTTGATTTAAGGATAATATCTCTAATAAAGCTCCTGAAATAGGCTCTTGACCCTCTTGAATGCTGATTGTAGTTTGTCCACTTACCTTTAGGGTAAGTAGGAGCGACATTCCCAACACAAAACAAGCGAAATAGACCTTCTGCATTTGAATCGCAAAAGTAGAGGCTGAATGGTGTGGCGAATACCGCTGCAAGTATTAAAAGTATCGCATGAAGTATTTTCACTTCTATTTACGTTACTTTTGTGGCCTTTGCCTGTTAGTATATACAGTATGGAACATCTCACGGCACCTCAATCGATTAAACATAAGCCACAAGGCAATGGTAATCAGTCACTTAATGATTTAATTGACCTGCATTTGGCAGGGATTTGCACAGGCCCTTTTGGCGAACTTAACCTTGTAGATGCAGGTTTGGCTGTGATGCAAGTAAGAGCCAGCACCTTGAAAAATAACGAATTGCGATATCCTATGGCCAGAGATATTGTGCAGTTTCTGGTATTGGCAGAAGGGGAAGCCACCGTGCGAGCCCTTGACACAGAGGAAGAAATTCACTTCAATTCTCGAATGATGGTGCAGTGTTCTTTTCCCTTTGCGCCCTGGGATCTTGAACTCAGCCTTTCGCCTGATGCAGTACTATGGTCGGTACTTTTTAATTTGGAATCCCTTCATGGCTTGTTTGGCAGTAGCTTTGGCAGCAACAGGGATGATTTTGAAGTTTTTTTGAAAAGCTATAAGCTGAAAAAACACTTTAGCACTGTAGAGAATACTCCTGCTTTGAATGTGGTCATGTTTCAAATTTTCAACAATACCATTACCGAAGGCCTGAGAAAGCTCTACCAAAAAAGTAAAGTCACAGAGTTTTTGACCCTCTATCTCAACAAACCCAAGAAAGACAACCAATTGGAGGCATCCTGTCCTTTTGTGAACGATGAAGAGGAGATAGCCCGCATCAAAATGGCGCGATCTATTGTGGAAGAGCATCTGGATCATCCTCCAGGATTGAAAGAACTTGCAAAAATGGTGGGAACCAACGAGTTTAAGCTCAAAGTTGGTTTCAAAAACTTATATGGAAATACCGTTTTCGGCTACATTGGAGACTTGAGAATGCAGAAAGCCAGAGAACTGCTCGAAGTGAAGAAAATGCAAGTGCAAGATGTGGCTGGTATGGTGGGCTACACCAATTCTTCACACTTTATAGCGGCATACAAAAAGAAATTTGGCGTTACCCCTAAGCAATACCTCAAAAGCGCGCTCTAATATTGATGTATATCCCTAAGTCCTATATGCTACACGATGCCGAACATGCATTGGCTTTAATCAGGCAGTATCCCTTTGCCCTAGTGCAGTGCGTGCATGAGGGGAGGATAGAATCGGTTCATCTTCCGATGCACCTATTACAAGAGCAGCCCATAAAACTAGGGATTCATCTCCCTCGGCATAACCCCATATCAGAGTTGCTTTTGGCAGCCCATGAAGTATATGTGGTATTCCAGGGTCCGCATGCCTTGATTTCTGGGGCTTGGCAGTTTACTGGTGCTGTACCAACATGGAATTATCTTTCTCTGCATGCTCGATGTAAGGCAAGCGCCATGGGCAAGGACGAGTTGTTGGCATTTTTGAAGCTGCAAACGGATACACTCCTTCCGTTACCAGAGGTGGCCTTTGAGTTTGAGACTATGAAGCCTCAGTCACTTCAAAGAAGAATGGATGTGTTGGTAGGCATTATTCTGGAAGTAGGTTCGTACGAGGCTATTGCCAAGCTTAGCCAGGATGAAGATGCAGCGGTAAGACAAAATATTATGGAGCATCTTAAAGCCTCAGGTGCTGAGGAGATATGTGCTTGGATGGACAGAGTGGTTGAGCGGTGATACTATGGATTTTGGAGTTCCAAATTACGAAGAGCTGGTAGGCTTTTTGAAAGCTGAGGAGCTAAGTATTCATTATTTCTTTAAATTGGACAAAAAAGCATGGCGAATCTTACTGTAAACAATAAAACTTTAGATAAGTATTTTGGTATGTTGCGTGGCCTTGATAATCTTTCCAAGAAAAAATTAATTATAAAATTGACAGAGTCTCTTGAAATAAAAGAAGAGAAGGTAGACTTGAAAACTCTTTTTGGCGCTTGGGAAGACAAGAAAGATTCTGACGAAATCATCAAAGAGATTAGTGAATCAAGAGTTGAAAAAGCAGACGATTCTTGTTTCGAATGAAATATCTTTTAGACACAAATATCTGTATCCATTTTTTAAGAGGAAGGTTTGGAATGATAGAAAAGTTTCAGGAGATAGGAACTGAAAGAATAGCCATTTCTGAAATTACATTTGCTGAACTTGCATTCGGAGCTGAGAATAGTTCAAGCCCAAAAAAGAACCTTGAATTAGTTGAGGTTTTTGCCAATCAAGTTGTGATTCTCCCGATTTTTAATGCCATTTACCTTTATGGAAAGGAGAAGGCCCGATTAAGGTCATTGGGGATAATGATAAGCGATTTTGACCTATTAATAGGATGCACCGCAGTAGAAAAAGACATGATTATGGTAACAGAAAATCAGAGGGAATTTGAAAGAATTTCTGGAATTCAATTAGAAAATTGGGTTAAGAGGTAATGATTCTGCGAACGAATACTTTTTAGCAAGGAT
>DAINOB010000156.1:0-1979 GCA_036735585.1 Cytophagales bacterium
TTGGTAAAAATGTTTTTTTCAGCATATAACTGAAAAGTTATCTCTTTCCCTTTTTCATTAAGTATGAAGCTACGAACAAGTCCATTCCTAATAAAGAAAACATCCTTAATTGACGAGCCTTGTTTAATCAATAATTCTCCTTTTTTAAAGGATAGTATTTTGACATTTCTGAGAAGTACTATTATGTGTTGAATTTTCATTCTATGTGAATGTATGGTTTGTTTATTCCTGTCCTATCCTATCTATTTTCATTATTCAATAGTGTTAATCCTTTAGCAATAGTGGACATAGATGATAATCCAAATGTTATTTTTCATAAAATAGCTCCTAGGGGAGTAGAGTTTGTCAATTGAATGAAAGCTTAGAGTTTGAAGTCTATTGGTATAAAGATTACAACTCATTATAATAGACATTTGTACATGGTTCAGATTGCAAGCGTAAGTTGCAATATATTGTTATATAAAACTGTTATCTCCGAATTTTTATGGCTACTTCTTTATTTCCGTCTATTTCATCAAGGTCTCCCAAAATTTAAAGGCTATCGAGGCTGCAAGGATAAAATTGTTGTTGGTGCTAGAAGATTTAGTTTCATAAATAGGGTCCTTGCTGTGGAGCCAGCGTCCTTCCACGCGGCAGAGAATGTTTTGGTTTGGAGCGTAATCCAGATTCAAAGAAAGTCCGGTGGTTTGAAAACCGTTTGACGTGGATGTAGGAATAATAATACCGGTTTTGTCTTGGTAATACTCCGCTCTGAGGGCAGCCTTCCAAGTTTTGTTTAGGATATATTGCCCTATCAGTACAGGACTGAACCATAACTCATACACGGAACTATTTTTTACGCTCTGCTGAGTGCCTAAGTCAAATCCTGGGAGCAAGGCAAATTTTTCTGTCACTTGATACTGCCCATAAAAATTGTTGAAGTACCGCATTCTTCTCGTGGAGTCGGGATCATCTGTACCTATAAACGTGCTCCAATTCAAAGTGACTTTTTGAGTGGGCTTGTATTTTGCCTGCGTTCCAAAGGAAGGTAGAGAGTTGCCTTGCAATCTTTTTATGCGTTGCCATCCATTCAGGACCAATCCTGCCATTTCCAATTTTTTGGTAGGGTTATATATGAGTTTGGCTCCAGTAAAAAAGTATGGAGAACTTTCAGTTAGTAAAGAACGGGTTAGTGTAGTGTTTTCCATAGAAATGGCACTTTCAAATCCCAGATGAGAAGGGAAAACACCGGCATCAAGCCACAGCGTATTTCTTTTATTCAGTGAAATGCCAACGTTTGCCTCAAAGATGTTTTTTAGAAAATCTGGCTCAGCAGCATAATTATCAATGGCATAGGTTCCTGCAAGCAGAGCCAGGTTGATTCGGTATTTTGCATGGTTTATTCCGAATTTTATAAAGCCTAGATTTAAGTTAAATTCATGATGCCGATTATGATTGTATAGAAATGATTGCCGCACAGTACCTTGTGGTTCGTTAAAATCATACACGTAAAAGACATCTGCAAACCCTGAAATGTTGAGCTCGGGTTTTTTCTGGCTTATGCTATCCACCTGAGCCAAAAGATCTGAACCCGCGAAACACAGAACGATCATACAGGTGTATATCCAACATGATTTCAAACCATTGCAATTTTAATCTTTGGCAATCTACCTTATCTTCTCAAAATCGTGTCAGTGTAATCTTGGTTAAAACCCCATAAACTCCACTTTCAATCCCTTGGGCAGGGCACCCGATGAAGTATTCTGCATAAAATCTTCTATATACTTTAGTTGTTTGGCGTAAAGCTTTATGCTTTTATCCAAATGTATATTTTCCTCAGGACTTAGCTGGTCTCTCATCAGCGTTTTGAAGTGATACACAGAGATATAGGCACTGTGATCAAATGTCTTTTCAACGGGTATTTGAAGTAGGGTAGGTGCCTTTACGGGTTCGAAAAAGGTAAATGGTTTTTCATTTCCTGTAGCAGCCATCATTAAAAT
>DAINOB010000156.1:2079-5870 GCA_036735585.1 Cytophagales bacterium
CTGAGGCCCTAGGAAACCAAACTTGTGCGAAAACGGGTTGCGGCCCCTTGTAGTCCTTGAAAGTATATTTCAGTTGTGCGTCAAACAAAAGGGTGTCTGCATAGCCCACGGAGTAGTTGCCCCAATTCAAGTGTTGATACAAGGCTTGCTGCGCAACCGTGTTTGACGATTGAAGGAACCCAATCCATAAACAGATAGTTATAAAGCGCTTAACAGCCACTTGATGACGAGGAAAACCAAACAGTGCCATATCAACTTAGAAAATTGTTTATCCAAATAAAGTGAAAAATGGATGGAAATTTCTAGTTGTTTGTTTTGCCTTGGTTTACGAGAAGAATGCTAGAATTCGTATTTCACACCTTGCTTTAAACGCGTTTCTAGTTTCCTAGCTATTCAGATTTAAATCTGATGAATTTGAAGGTAGCTTTTCAAAATCGGGTTTCGGACTAATCCCAACCCCCCTTAAAAGTGAACAACAAGTCCCACATACAGACTTCTGGCTTCCCCGGGAAGAATGCCAGGACCTGGGTATCCTCCTGCCCTGCGTGTGGCATAGCGTGCATCCAAAAGATTGTTTATTCCAGCGTTTATTCTGTAACGTTCCTTTAGGTTGTAGCTCAGCGATAGGTCTACCAAGCTATAGCCTTCCAATTTGCCTGAAGTGGCAGCCGCATTAGGTCTGTCGGTGTTGTTGGCATCGGTGTATACCGCTGCAGTGCTGCTTTGTTGCAAGGTAAAGGAGAATCCTTGAAGCCGGTATGTTGCACCCCAGCGGATGATGTAGTCAGGAGCATATTCTACTTTTTTGTCTTTCAAGTCGGTTTCCACCAGCGTCAGGCTGGGCGCTGTACCGGATACACTGTTTACCTTAAATCCCTCGTACCGCGCCTCCATGAGTGTGGCGGCTGCAAAAACCTGAAGCTGTCCGTATGCAGGTGCTGCATTTACGGCTTGCAACACGTCTATTTCTACATAAGATTCCATGCCACGGCTCTCGGTAGCTCCCACATTGGTGCGGAATTGAAAACTTCCTGAATTACTGGCATTCAATTGCCTAATCGTTCCTATCCTGTTGTCGTATTGCAGCAAGAATAGTCCAATATCGAAATTCAGGAAGCTGCCTATTCTGCCTCTGTATCCGGCATCGAGGTTGTATCCGGAGGCATCTTTCAGGTTAGGGTCTATCACATCGGTGGTGGCTGGAGGGCTTAGCTCAGAGAAGAGTATAGGTCGGTAAGCCTGTGAAAAGTTGGCATACAGTGCAGTAGAGTAGCTTAGTTTGTAGCCCAGCCCCATGCCTAGTAGTGCAAAGTTTCGTGTCCTATCGAGCGGGGTAATCGTTTGCTCAGTTCCATCAGGGTTAAGGTTGATCCTTCCGTCCGCTGTGCTTTGAAGATTTTCGTAGCGCACACCCGGGGTGATGGAGAAGCGCCTGCCCACCCTTACATGCCATTCGGCAAAGGCCGCCATATTGGTATTGACAAAGTTTAATTCTGTTCTGAACCGGTCTTCCTTCAAGCTCAGGTTAAAATCAGATCCAGTATCGCCACGCCCTCGTTGCTGTCTTAAGGTGCTGCCTCTGCTGTATCTAATGCCGGAGGCTAGGCTGGTTTTAAGGCCAAAAAGTCGAATGTCCGCCAAATGACGGAGTTCTATGCCCACATTCGCATAGCGGTCTCTGTCAATCTGCCTAGGGGCAAAGCTCCCAAGTGCCACATTGAAGGTATCAGGTTGATTGGCAGCGGATATCAGTCCTATGCTGTTTCGTTCACCCAGAAGGGCAAAGGTGGTTAGTTCTAGTTTTTGGCGTTCGTTGATCACCCAGCGCGCTTTCAGGGAAGGTACCAGCCAAGGGGTGCTAAACCAATTTCTGCTTCGTTGTGAGCTGCGTGCATCTACCCTAAAGGCACTGTCGGTGAGCCCACCCGGCTGTTGGTTTTGGTAGTTCATGGCGGTGAGGTCCATGCTCAGGCTCAGTTTTTTAGAGACCGCATAGGCCAGGTGCATATAGGCATTTCCTATGTTGTAGCGGCTGTTTTGGCGCCATCCTTCTGCTCCTCTGCTGTTTACATAGCCATAGTAGCTCCACTTACCGATCGTACCGTTGAGTGAAAAGAAGGTGTTACGAAGACCGAAAGAGCCCAGGGTATTGCTCAGCTCACCTGCTATTTTTTTATCGGCTTGCGGCTTTTTGATTACGTAGTTGAGCAATCCACCGAACTGTGGTCCATACTGAAGGGAGGCAGCACCTCTTACAATTTGTATTTGCTCCACTGCTTCAAGTGGAGGATTAAAATAAGCTTCAGGGTATCCAAAGGGATCAGAACTTACATCATATCCGTTTTGGCGCACATTGAATTCCCAGCTGCGGTTGGGGCTCAGCCCTCGCGTAGAAACACCAGTTTGCACTCCCGATCCATCATTTTCCCAAATCATAATGCCTGGTACTTTGGCAAATACCTGCCGGCTCACATTCATTGGCAGGTTGGCATTGAGTGCACTGGGAATGATCACCTCTGTTTTTTTATTGGCGTAGAGTGCCGTTCCTTCTACCTCTTGTAAAGTAGTTCGGTCACCAAGGGAGGAAGCTTCTATAAAAACGGCTGCCAGTTCAGCTACATTTTCCTGGAGTACCACATCGAGCACCAGGGATTCACCTTGGTTGAGTGAAATTGTTTTTCGTACATTTTGGTATCCCACCTCTGAGAAAATGACTTCGTAGCTTCCTGCAGGCATATTTTTGAATTGAAATATGCCATCCTTGTTGGTAAAGGTGCCTCTCGCCAGAGACGGAATGCCGACCGTTACAGATTCAAGGGGTGTGCCCTGGGCATCGGTTACTTTACCGGAGAGGGTTGATCGGTTGTCAGAAGGGTCCGCTATTGAAGTGAGGAAGCTTAAGGACAATAGAAAAGAGAGAAGTGGTTTAAGTCGCACTATTTAGAATGATTACAAATAGGCGACAAAAGTAATCAGGCAAGGTTCAAAGGCAAGTCTTTGTGTATTATCAAATTGTTAATAGAATTAAGATTAGGGTAAGTGGATCAATACTCCTCAATCCTGCCATTTAGATTTATAGTTCGGGTGAAAAGTTTCTATTCAGTTTTTATTTTTTGCATGCTTATTAAGCCTATGGAAATCCATACCTTTTAAAAGGGGGTATCTTGAGGGTGTTTAACACGGAGTTCTTGAATCTTGGTGCACGATATTAATTTATTGCTCAGTAGGTAAAGACATAAAAAAAGGCTCTCACGTATGTAAGAACCTTTTTTTGAATTCGTATATGAATTACTTTGGAAGCACCACGCCATCAATCACGTGTACCACTCCGTTGCTACCTTTTAAGTCGGCAGCAGTGACAAAAGCAGACTTGCCTGATTCGTCAGTCAATTTTACTTTACCACCATCTAAAGTTACAGTGAGTTTACCACCACTTACAGTAGTTACCACTGCTTTACCCTTACCTGCTTCAACAGCAGCTTTCACTGCAGCAGCATCAAGGTTTCCACTTACAACGTGGTAAGTCAGAATTTTAGCCAATTGAGCCTTGCTTTCTGGCTTCAAAAGAGTTTCTACTGTTCCTGTGGGTAATTTTGCGAAAGCAGCATTGGTAGGTGCAAACACAGTAAAAGGACCTTTACCCTTCAAGGTAGTTACCAGGTCAGCAGCTTTTACAGCTGTTACCAAAGTAGTATGGTCCGCAGATCCGATAGCGATGTCTACAACATCTTTCGATTGAGCAAATGCCGCTACCGATAACAGTAGTGCAGCAAATAATGAGAGCAAATTTT
>DAINOB010000157.1:0-5822 GCA_036735585.1 Cytophagales bacterium
TTATGATCAGGAGAGGTTCTAGCAGATCCAAAAATGGATACACAGGGCCCAATTTCTGCCAATTTCTCAAAAGCATGAACCAATTCCGCCATCACTTTGAAAATCACCCAAGAGTCAGCACTTTTTATTTCATTCCAGTTTCTGGTCTTAAAGGCTTTCCTAATTCTTTCTTCTTCTTCTTCCTGCTGGATGGGGTTATTAAGGTTGTCAAACATATTTTAAGGTTAATTTTTATGATTCCAAAGATATGAGTTTAGTTATTTTTGGATATTAGGTTTTTCAAGGCCTGTTCGAGTTGAGGATATTTATATTGAAATCCTGCATGAAGGAGTTCATTAGGTATTACACGCTGACCGCCAACAACTACTTCAGACATTTCTCCCATTATCAGTTTCATGGCAAATTCTGGCACTGAAGGGAGCCATACCTTTTTATCTAATGTCTTTGCCAAAATACGCGTAAATGAACTGTTGGTTTCCGGTGAAGGCGCAGTACCGTTGAATACACCTTGCAATGTTCCTTGCTCCAAAAGAAAAACAAAAGCCTCGCAAAGGTCATCAATATGAATCCAACTCATCCATTGTTTGCCAGTTCCTATGGGAGAAAGTAAGCCCAATCGTGCAGGTCCGAGAAGCTTATCCAATGCACCGCCACGGACGCTGAGCACAATACCAATTCTTACTATAGCCAAACGTGTAAAGTTTTTTGAAGGCAAGGCTGCTTGTTCCCAGGATTGACACACTTCTGAAAGAAAGTCTGATCCCAGATTGGAGTTTTCTTGAAGCAGTTCATCTTTCCTCCGACTGCCATATATGCCAATAGCAGAGGCTGAAATAAAGCTTTGAATTCCACCGGAAGTGGCTATTGCTTTCACCAATAAATTGGTGGCATCCACTCTACTGCGTTCTATTTCTACTTTTCTAGAAGGGGTCCATCGTTCATCGGCAACACCAGCACCTGCCAAATTGACGACAGCATCTGCCCATTTTATGGAGGATTGATCTATAGTGCCCTGACTTGGATCCCACATAAATGAGGCACTGCCTTTAGACTTACTTCGCGACAATAAAGCCGTGTTGTGGCCTTTTGAAACTAAGATTTCACTTAATCTCTTTCCAATCAATCCGCTGCCTCCTGCAATGAGTACGTTCATACTATCTGCTTTTGGTTACCTTTGAATGCTAAAGAAGAAATATTAATTAACATTACCTCATGCGATTCTACACCTATCATACATCTGCTCTTTTAGTCTCATTATTATTGGTGTTCCACTCTCACAACTTACTCTATGCTCAAAAAGTTGTAGTGAACGAAGTAAAGAAGCGAGTGGATGGAACCCAAAGATTGGGCCATTCTATAACCGTACTTCTGGATCCTGTAACAGCAGAAAAAACTTGGCTGAAGTATTTGAAGGAAATTGGGAAGGTAGAAAAGCGCAATGACCATAATTTTATCAATGGAGCTCAACTGCAAAGAATATCTTCTTCTCCCATGCAACTTTATGCAGTTTCAGAAAGAAAAACGACAGGTGGCATTGAGCTGTGGTGGTCATTTAATGCAGAGGATAAACCTTTAGAAACTGGCTCAGGATTTAAAGAAGCGGGAATTGTGCTGCAAGAATTTGGCAAAAGACTGTATATAGATGACATCAGTAAAGATATAGAGGCAGCTGAAAAAGCACTTCAAACCACCGCAAAATCCTATGAAAAAACGGTTTCTGAAGGGAATAGTTTGGACAAATCACTTTCAAAAAACATAGCAGACTCTATAAGCCTTGTTCAAAAAACCTATGAAAATTCTCAGCAGCGCAATAATCTGAGAAAAGAGTTGGAACAAAATAAGTTAGATCAAGAAAAGGCAGCTCAGGAGTTAGACAAAATGAAAAAAGCCAGAGATTTGATTAAAGATAAATTGAATAAGGTAGAATAGGCTGCACACTATTTCAGCACTTGAATCCAACCTTGGTAATTGATATCAGTGCCTGAAAGGGTAATGAAATAAAAGTAGGTTCCACCACTAAGGTTATCGGCCTGCCAATCATCTTTGTATTCCAAATTCTCATACACCTTTCGTCCCCAGCGGTTAAAAATCGCTAAAGAAATAGGTTGGTTTTTAAAAAAGTGGCCTACTGAAAAGTAATCATTCATTCCATCTCCATTAGGACTTATCATATTGGGCATGCTTGGGGCAATAATTTGAAAAGACAAACTGTCAAAAGAGAAACAGCTGCTTTGAGTTGTATCAACAAGGCTTTGAATCAATCGAATATGATGAGGCCCTGAGGATAAAATCTCAGTTTCCCATAGAAATGCATTAGAGAAACTAAATACGTTAAGATCAGAAGAAAACAATTGCCATCTATAAGCACTACCTATGAGCAACTCTGCAGGTTGAAATCTTAAAGAAACGGGAGAGAAGGCCGATATTAAATCTCCTGGCTGTATTTTGATCCAGGCATCATCATTTTGATATTCAGCTAAGACATCTGTCTTACTCGCACCCAAAACGCTAGCTCTGAAAAACAATCCATAAGGACAGTTTTTGACAAATGCCGTTGCTGACACTTGGTATATACCAATCTGATCGATCAGTAAAGTAAAAATAGAATCAGCCCATGTGGCAGAATAAGGATTTAAGCTCCATACAAGGCTATCGAAGGCAAAAGTTTTCCATTCCAACAACAAAGGAGTATCTAGACATAATACAGTATCTCTAGTTAAACCTGATAATATCGGTGTAGACTCTACAAAAATAGAATCATATGCCACACATCCTCCAGGAAAGGTGAATGTAATAGAGTAGAAACGATCCTGTCCATCAGCGAACACAGTGATACTGGATTGATTTAGGCTTGCGCTAAGGATAGTGGGTTGTGAGGTCCATTGAATTGCAACATTGCCGTATGCCTGCAATCGGGTGGTATCTAATTGCAGTTTGATTTGGCTTCCATTGCATACTGACGTATCGTTTGAGGCAAAATCAGCTACCAAACCAGTTGATACAAGTACAGAATCTTTAGTCATACAGCCAGTAGCCACATCGGTAATACTAGCTGTATAGTAAATACTAGAATCAGGATTGCTAAATGGGCTTAAACAAGTAGTACAACTTAGCCCAACAGATGGACTCCACACTATTTGGTCGGTAGGAACAGCAGGATTGGGATTTAACTGAACGGAAGAACCGGGACAATACCATTGATTAAAACCCAGATCATAATCAAAACTTTCATCTATAAATATTTGCACACTATCTCCTGCCGCAGTATCCAAAAGTGCATCTTGACAGGGGAGAAAAATCTTGATCACAATATCTTCACCGGGATCCACAATGCTGTCTTGAACGGCATATATTCTTAAAACCACAGAGTCGAGATTGGGTGGAAATACTATTGCGCCACTAAGCGGATTGCCTAAGCTATCAGTATAGTCATTGCCATTATCCGCTGACCCGTAGAGTCCATAGAAAATGGTCTCTGGAAAGGTGTCGGGCTGTATTTTTCTAAAGATGACATCTATAGGATGGCAACCTTCTATAGCATTAGAAAAGCGATTGTAGCTTGGCCGTGCAGACAAACTAAGTCTTGAAGGAGCGGTAATAAATCCTTCTTCAATAATTACAAAACTATCAAACCAAGGATCTCTCACATCTGCAATGGCCAACTTGAGGTGATAGGTTTCACAGGGAACTACTGGGATAATGGCTTTTAATTTTACTGTAAAACCATCGTATGAAATGTTGATACTTCCAGGATTGGCAGGGCAATTAGAATAGTTAGGTATAAAAAAAGAGGCATTGGAAGAACAGGCCTGAGGACACCCTCCAGAGGTTACATTGAGTATAGAAACAATATCGGTATTTGTATTTGTGAAGGGAAGACGCGCAACATTAAATTTATTGTAAAGCCCACCTTGAGGCGATGGACCGTCAACAAAAAAACCAAAAACATCATTGTAGTTGAATACCACACCTGGACATGAGAAAAAAGCATACTCTTCAGACCCAAAAACAAAATTAAAAGCCAGTGTATCACTTAATGGAATAAAGTCGAATTCTATTGAGGAAAGGTCGGACAAGTCCGTGCTGTTAATAAGTCCAGATAAATCAGGATCAATGGAACTCCCTGATACTTGATCGCTTAAAAAGGTAGAAGTATTTGGCCCAGGTATTTTATCTACGTATCCGGTACTCATGACCAGTCCATTTCTTAGATTTAAAATGTTGCTGGTATCTGTATAATACCCTAAGCCTTTTGAAAATAAGCCTTGATTGTATGTGATGTTGGAAATGAGTACACCGGGCCCTACCATCTTTTTCACAAGGCTATCAACCGTAAATACCACGCTATCACTAGGTGTGATTACGATTTGGCACTGCGCGGTTCTTATTAAAACAAGACACAGAAGCAATGTAAGTGCAGCCTTGCCGAGAAAAGCCCGTATGTTCATGACTTAGCTTTGAAAAAGCTAAATATAAGCAATCATTGGATTACTTTCAATAGAGAGCGAAAGGCAGAAATCTGATCTCCATAGCGATCCAGAGTTTTTTTCTGAAGCATAGGGGCATGTTCATTTTGATACCTATGATAAAGCTCTAAAGAAGAAGCAAGATATTGTATCGCGTAAGTGACACTGTTTACTTGCTCTGCATCTATCATTTCTAAGATTCTATACTCTTCAAACTTCCCCGTAGCCATCACTTCAGGAATATGATGATTTCTCATCCATTCCAGCCACTCCTCTCCTATCTCAGGGTTTACACAGCAAGTGACATTGTATAAAACTTTAGCCATTTGCGTGTTATTTGACCACCTGTATCCATCCATTGTAGGATTTTCCTTCGGGTTCTTGTCGGGCATTGTAGTAATACACTCCTCCTTCTACATCGCTTGCTCCCCAGTCGTCTCTATAGTTATCAGAAGAATAGATTTCTCTTCCCCAGCGGTTGTAAATCACTACCTTAAAGGTGCTCTTGGCACTAAGTGCTGATAAGAAGAACACATCATTTTGACCATCGCCATTTGGGGTAATCACATTCGCGGGAATAAAGGGTTTAACATTGAGGATTTGTACACGCTGTTCCATGCAGGTATCTCCTGCTCTGTTTCCTTTTGTGAGATATTTTGTCAAAAATAATCTGTAAGTGCCACCTTCTAGCACATCTAGATAAATGCGGTCTACATCTGTAGAGTCAATCAGTCTATTTCCAGAAGCATCTTCAAGGAACCAATAATGGCGCACCCTGGAGGAATTGGTAAATAATAAGGCAAACTCAAGACGAAAAGGTATAGGAAGCGATTGAATGTCTAAAGAATCTAGTGGCCTGATTACCACATCCTGAGCATCCACAAGATTGATTTCATAATCAAAAAGCAATTCTTCTTGCTTTCTAACTACAATATTGAAAGGAGTTTCACATCCGCTGTTTTTGGCAAATCCGGAAAAGATAAAAGTTCCAGAAGTATCAATTTTAATATAAGGAGTGAGTGTTCCTTGATTAAAAACAAATTGATTGGTAGGCTGATTCCAGATGATGGTATCAGAAAAGGTATTGTTGAAATCTAATAAAAGCGAATCTTGGAAGCACAAAGAGGTATCGATATTTCTAACAACAGGTGCTTGAGTCACTTCTAAAAATATTGAATCATTCAACACACAGCCTAAAGGATAGGTAACACGAACCTTGTAATAACGGGAAGTAGCAGGAATCACTGAGATGGTTTGCTGAGTAAGTGAAGAGCTTATAGTAGGGTCAGCCGTCCATAAATATTGCAAAGGAACACTAGCTCCCGTGGCAGTTAAGACAATTGGAACGCCTGGGCA
>DAINOB010000158.1:0-5801 GCA_036735585.1 Cytophagales bacterium
AAAATGATCAAAGGGGCGTTAGCCCTGTAATCGTAGTAACTCTAAATGAACCACGTTATCATTAGGGGCGTTAGCCCTGACATCTATAATTTTGAAAGTTATACTTAGATCAATCTAATAAGTTTTAACCTATCAAATCCTCCATTTCCTTTCGCACAAATTGCATAAGGCTAAGAATATATTCGGAACTAAAATCAAAGCGAATACCTGCGGTTTGGTAAACCTCCGGAATTGATCTTGTATTCCCAAGACTGAGGGCTTCTTTGTATTGCTGAATAGTGAGCAAAGGATCGCTTCTAAAATTTTTCCAAAGAGCTACTGCTCCTAATTGCGCAATACCATACTCTATGTAATAGAAAGGAACCTCATAGATATGCAATTGCTTTTGCCATATGTTGTACTTATAGAGCTCTAGACCTGAATAATCAACTACGCTATCAGTGAATTCTGAGTAGATGGTATTCCAAGCCATATTCCGCTCGGTATCAGTATGTTGTGGGTGTTCGTAAAGCCAATGCTGGAACTTATCAATAGTGGCCACCCAAGGTAAAGTTTGTATGATTTGCTCAAGATGTCTGTATTTAGCTCTAACTAAATCCTCTTTCTTGGGAAAATACACCTCCCAGTAATCCATAGTGAGTAATTCCATACTCATGCTTGCCAATTCAGCAATTTCGCTGGGCAGTTCCTTGTAATATGCAATATCTAAATCTGCGGTAAGAAAAGAATGCACTGCATGTCCTCCTTCATGCAGCAAGGTCACCATATCACGGATATTAGAAGTAGCATTCATAAAAATAAATGGTGCTCCAGTTTCCATCAAGGGATAATTGTATCCTCCTGGCGATTTTCCTTTTCTGGAGTTCAAGTCAAGATGACCTAAGGCTTCTAAAGTTGATAAACATTCTTCAAAATACGGGTCTACCTTCCTAAATACCTCTTTAGTTTTTGCAATTAAGTCTTGACCATCTTCAAAGGGTTTCAATACTTCCTGATCAAATACATCCACCGCGGTATCCCAAGGGCGAAGCCTATCGTAGCCAAGTTTCTGCTTTCTCAATGAGGCCAACTCATCGAGCATAGGCACTATATGTAAGCGTACGGCCTCATGGAAATGGAAACAATCGGCAGGTGTGTAATCAAACCTACCCATTGACACAAACTTGTAATCCCTGAAGTTTGAGAACCCTGCATTTTTTCCAATTTGATGTCTAAGGCTGATAAGTTTTCCTAGAAGTTCATTAAGACTATCGGAGTCTTTAAGTCTACGCTGCTGGATTTTATGATAGATTTCTTCACGGAGTTTTCTATCATGTTTCTGTAGAAAATCAGCTGCTCTAGGCATAGTGAGTTCCTCATCTTCATAGGTAATTGTCATCGCCCCTTGGATCTCTCCATAGTTGCGCTGAAGTTTTGCTACTTCTGTTAGCAGAGGAATGTTTTCTTCTCTAAAAAGAGAGATGTCGGAATTGATTTTTCTGAAATACAATTGAAGCGAAGAATCCAATTGCTGAGAAGCATAAGGTGAGGCTACAATCTTTTTATTAAGGCTATCACCCGTTCTTGCCAGATGAGGCTGGATATGGTTGATAAAATCTTCATAATGCTTTCGGAGGTTAACATCTGCTGTATCACAAGTCATTTTGATGTAGCGCCATGCTATATCCTCCATCAGTATATTATCGATTTCGCTGATTTGATGCAACCATTGAATGAAATCATGTTCACTTTCGGGTTCGTATGCCAAGAGTTGATCGAAATAGGGTTTCAGATTATCCCATGTATCGATGCTGAACTCACTAGGCAGATATCTCCTTTTAGACTTTACTTCGGTTGATTCAAATTGTGCGATTTCCATACCTTAACCTATTTCTATAACCACACCGGGTGTTTTTGGATGCCCTACACAGGTGAGAACAAATCCTTCTTTAAGCTCAGAATCAGAAAGGCCTTCTCTTTCATCCAAATGCACACTACCGCTTAGGCATTTACCACGACAAGCAGTGCATAATCCACTTTGACAAGAATATGGCATGTCAATATCATCATCCAGAGCTGCCTCTAGGATGGTTTCATTCGGAGCCACCTCTACATCATACTCTTTGCCTTCAAGAATAATTTTAACACTTAATTTCCCAATGGTTGCGCTGCTCACCACCGCTGATTTTTCTTCTGCCGGCTTATCTGGATCAGAGAAGAAACTTTCTCTAAAAATGTGAGAAGGTGCTATTTTAAGCTCATCTAAGGTTTTTCTTACGCTTTCCATCATGGGCAGTGGACCACACATGTAGTAGAAAGTATGTTCAGCCGAAAGCTGGGGAAAAAGTCTCAAATTGTTTCTTACCACCTCTGAGGTAATGTATCCTGATAATCCACTCCAATTTCCCGGAGGATGCTCTAATACATGCACAAGATGAAATCTTCCTTTATAAGTCTTTTCTAATTCCTCTAGTCCATTTTTAAAAATGATAGAGTCAAGGTCTCTATTGCCATAGATCATGGATACGTAACTTCCCTGTTCTCCCTGCAGGAGTGTTTTGGCTATCGAATACATGGGTGTAACACCACTACCACCCGCAAATAAAACAAAGTGTCTTGAAGCAGTAGGATCTGGTTTTACAATGAAGTTGCCCATTGGAGGTAGGATTTCCATGGTGTCACCTGACTTCAAAACCGCATTCAAATGGGTAGACATCAACCCTCCTTCCACACGTTTTACTGCTACTGCCCAATCTTGATCTGTAAGAGGGGAGCTGCATAAAGAATAGGCTCTGCGGACACTTTTGCCTTGAATAGGCATAATTAAGGTTAGAAACTGACCAGCAGAATAGCTTTCATGGCCTTTTGGCTTTTCAAAATGAATGCTAATGGCATCCTTAGTTTCTCGTACTACGTTCTTTACCTTTAACTGAAGTGAATTACTCATCTTATCTTTTTAACATTCTCGATCGCCTAAACACAGTTCTAACTTGTATTTTACTGTACCAGGACGTTGGCTCTGATATTTTTTCGGGCTTGAACTTGAATCACATCACCTGGAGTATTGGTGAGTAATGTTAGTCCTATTACCTTTTCTGCACGGATGTAATAGTTCCCATAATTGATGAAACCAAAATTGGCTATACCATTGTTCAACGTATTCAGCTGAAATATTGAAATATTATTTGATAAGTCTTCATAAGAAGCATACAGCCAGACTGTTGCATTGGATTCGGAATTATTTGGAGCTGTAAACACCCTGACTTCCAATGATCCTGTAGTGGCTGAGGTGTCACTAAGGATGATGTTTTGAGCATTAGGATTTACCTCTTCATTACGGCTGCCCCCACACGAGATGAAGAAAATTAAGAGACACGATACCCATCCCAAACTCAAGAATTTATTCATCTTGCAAAAGTAATAATTCCACCCATGAAAGAATCAATACCTGTGGATACGACTTCTAAATATCGAAGAGTTTTCTTTGCTAATTTCAATAAAATACAGCCCAGTAGGTAAATGGCTTACGTTTATCTCTGCCTCACCAATTTGCTGATTTAAACCCTCTTCAACCCTTATACGTCCTTGCAAATCAATAATTCTGTACGTTGTGTTTGTAAAGTTTTGATCTGTTTTTAAGTAAATTAATCCATGGGTTGGATTGGGAAATAAAGTAATGGATGAAGCATGTAAGTCTTCTTTGATACCTAAGGCAGCAGATGCCTGAATAAGCACATTAATAGGACTTACAGAACCTGTTCTGGTAAAAGAGAAAAGCTCCTGAGAAAAAATAGGGCTTGTAGAAACAGAATATCGAATACCCACCACGTGTGCATCTCCCGGATCTAAGTTTACTGAACTACCTCCTGCAAAAAAGCTGAGGTTGGGATGAGAAAGTTGAAAATTGGATAGGTTAATCGCAACATTTCCGATGTTCACAATTGGATAAAATACCTCATAAACGCTGTCAGGATATACTCCTGCAAAATGAATATTGCCTGGAGTTTGGATTTGATATTGAGCGCTTGCCGTAGAGTTTACAGCAGATAAAGAGGCAATCCGTTCAATAAACTGAGGATAATCAATAAAAGGATTTCTATTGCTTTGAAAAGTACTGATGTCTTGGCATCTCTTTCGTTCTATCGAATCAGGGGGAAATTGTGCGTGCCAATCTCTTAAAATACTTTCCTGACTGGTGAAAAAGTTGCCATAATTTTGATAACGTAAAATAAAATACATCATGGCTCTTGCAGTTCCACCTCTTTGGGCTGTTCTAGGCTGATAAAGATTATTTGAACCCAATATTGATGGAGAATTGATGCTCACCGATTGATAGGGAGTGCTTGGAATTCCAAATGCATAATTGGCTCGACTTCCATTGGCGGCAATATCAGTAGGGAAGATATGGTAAAGGTCAGACCGCATAGGCAAGGCTTCGCTGAATAGACTTTGTGGCCAGGTATGCTCTGTATTAAAATTGTTGGGTGAATTTTGCGCTTGAGCTCTGCTGCTGTAGCCCGTGATGGTTCTTCCGGTATAAACACAGGTGAGGGTATTTACTGATGCTCCTTGCCCATTTACGGCTTTGTTATCTAAGGTCATAAACATAAAATCTCGGGCAGCATTGTAAGATTGTGTTGTGAATGGACTGCTGATTCTGGTTTTTAAAGCATTTTTTAGTGGCTGCTCTGATAAATTTTCTGTGCTGTTGTAATAACTAAGGCTATACCTGCCTTGTCCTCGGAGGTCTATTCTATTGAATCCTGTGTAGCAATTGCCTTGAATGCAGGTTCGGAGGATGAGTTCGGCATTATTCAAGATATTGTGTCTGGGTCTGAACCGTATCCAAAGCGTGATGCTATCAAAACCAGGAAGAAGTACACTGGTGTCTCGGCAACTGAAGGGCATATCACCATAAACAGGCGCCATAAAAACTGCGCTTACTTGTATCGTCTCCAAGGAAGGATTGATGAGTTCTAAGGGCAAACTGTCTGTTTGGGTTTCAAATGTGGCACCAAAGACTAGTTGAGTAGTGGAGGTTTGCAATGCTTGGGCCTGGACTTGAATTGCGACAAGAATCAGTAGCAATTGCAGCTTAAGAGAAGAAAGAAATGAGTTCATGAGAAATTAAAAAAAGGCAGACTTGGCTGCCTTTATAAAGGGTTTATTTTTGGATTGGCTTGACCGGACACGTAGAAAAACCAAAAAGGGTATACAACCCGCAAAAGCTCACTACACTGGTCAACAATAAAGCTCCAGCCAATACTAACAATACGGTAGCCCATACTCCAGTGATAACACCACCGAAATAAAGCCCTGTTATTATAATAGCAATCACGATTCGTACGATACGATCGATACTTCCCATGTTCTTTTTCATTGTGATAGGGGGTTAAAATGTTTACGAGTAAAGCTACTAAAAAATGCGATGTGTATACTGACAGTGGGTGAGAATTAAGAGTCAATGAATGTAGAAATGTCTTCTGTAGACTACATAATATGATTATAGTTGTCGAGTGAAAACGACATAATATGGACCCACTTTATGGCTTTCATCAAAACATGCTTGAATTCCGAAAGAGGCTCCATTCGCGAGACTTTCTTGCTTAATCAGTTGCATAACATAGGTACTTACCCCAAGTTACCAACTTCAGGAGATCTGGTGGTAAGTGATACGTATATCGAAATTGGCGGTCGCCAAAAAAGTGGTAAGCAAGTCAATACAAATCAACATCACCTAATAGCAGCTGACGACATGCCAGTGGGGTACCAAAACAAAGTCCCTTTGTGGCTATTTGGGTTTATGTATTAATAGAAAGGTA
>DAINOB010000159.1:0-5743 GCA_036735585.1 Cytophagales bacterium
CCCTGATACAAAAAAGGATCCTTGGTAGTCATACTTACCACTCCATTGAAAGCATTGGGACCATATTGTGCAGAGCTGGCCCCAACTATGATCTCCACAGCTTCTAAATCAAGTTCGGAAGCTCCAACGAAATTTCCCAAAGAGAAATTCAGTCCAGGTGCCTGATTGTCTACTCCATCAATGATCTGTAAGGAACGAACCGGACTTGTGCTGTTAAAGCCTCGTGTATTAATGATTCGAAATCCAAGACTTGCTGCCGTTACATCCACTCCTTTTAAGGCTCCCAGTCCCTCGTAAAAATTGGATGATGCTGTCTCTTTAATGGCTATCACATCTAGAGATTCTACGGTCAGTGGGCTTTCCTTTTGCTTTTCACTTAGCCTGCTGCCCACTACTTCTACCTCACTGAGCTCGGTCTGTGTAGGCTTTAATCTATACGTTACTTTTTTTGAGGCATCCGTGATTTTCTGTTCCAGACTTTCATAGCCCAAACTGCTGATGAGTATAATCACGGGTAGTTTGTCTACTTTTAATTCAAAATCACCATCAAAATCACTACTCACACCTGTGGTAGTTCCTTTGATTACCACATTGGCTCCTATGATTCCGCTTCCGTCAGAGGGATCTATAATTCTTCCTTTAATAGTAACCTGAGCAAAAGCCTCTTTTCCAACTGTTAGAAACAATAGGCAAAAGAAGAAAATTTTGAAAAATGATTTTTTCTCAACACACATGGATAACTTCTCTTTGAATTCGAAAAAATTATTTGGCAGTTCAATCAGGACGCAAAATAAAAGTTTTATGCATGCCGAATAATAATTTGTAAAAAAATAAAAAAACCGCCTTTTGAGCGGTTTCACTTATTCACTTCCAGTTCTTGGGGCTTAGTTACAAAATTCTTCGAAAACCAACTTTAGATGCTGAGCAATCATTTGCGCATTGCGCCCCTCAATGTGATGTCGCTCTACAAAATGAACCAATTCGCCATCCTTGAACAATGCTACAGAAGGAGAAGATGGTGGATACGGTAGGAAAAACTCTCTCGCTTTTGCAACAGCCTCAGTATCAACTCCTGCAAAAACAGTAAGAATTTCGTCTGGAGTGTTTGCACTGTCTTGGAGTGCCTGTTTTACCCCTGGCCTTGCAGATCCTGCTGCGCAACCGCAAACAGAATTGACAACAACCAATTTGGTTCCTTTTTTATCATTAAGTGCTTCCTCTACCGCCTCAGGTGACTTTAATTCCTTAAAACCTGCATTGGTGAGATCCGCTATCATGGGTGCTACTAAGTGTGCTGGATACATGTTGTTTATTTTTAATGGTGAATTTTATACTAAGTTCTTAAAGGAAACCCAACTCTAATTTTGCCTCCTCTGTCATCATCTCTTGGGAGTAAGGTGGGTCAAATGTAAGTTCTAAGGTCACATCATTGATACCCTCAATTTCTCTTACCTTTTGCTCAATTTCCCCCGGCAGCGTACCTGCCGATGGGCAAGATGGACTGGTAAGCGTCATGAGCACGAAGACATTCTGCAATGGGAAAATCTTGATATCATAGATTAGCCCCAATTCAAAAACATCTACTGGGATTTCAGGATCGTAAACGGTCTTGATAGCCGCAATCACCTTTTCTTTTAATTCATTGTCAGTGAAGCTCATATCTTTTTAGTTTGTTTGAGCTTGAAGTGCCAAAGCATACCATTTCATTTGCTTCATCATGGAAGCCAGTCCATTGGCTCTTGTAGGAGAAAGATGCTGCTGAAGCCCTATTTGTTCCATAAAGGAATTGTCTGAATTCACAATTTCCTGAGGTTCACATCCATTATACAGCCTTACCAGCATTCCTACGATCCCTTTCACAATGATGGCATCACTGTCAGCATGGTATTCTACTTTGCCCTCATTTAGGCTTGCAGAGAGCCAAACATTGCTTTGGCATCCTTTGATAAGATTGTCAGGAACCTTGTCTTCCTCTTGCATGGGCTGTAAGGTTTTTCCCATATCAATGATGTGGGCATATTTATCAGACCAATCGTCAAAGAATGAAAATTCCTCTACCAAATCCTGTGTGCGTGCTGCTAATGTTGACATCACTATCTTAGCAATTTGAGTGCTTTTTGAAGTGCCGCAATCATTGAATCTATTTCTTCAAGGGTATTGTAGAAGGCAAATGAGGCTCTACAAGTCCCTGGAATTTTAAAATAGTGCATAATGGGTTGTGCACAATGATGGCCTGTTCGTATGGCTATACCCTCTTGATCAAGTAAGATGCCAATATCCTGAGGATGAACACCTTCCACCAAAAATGATACTACAGATGCTTTATGTGCAGCAGTACCAATGAGTCGGATACCACTTATTTCACTTAAACGCTCTGTTGCATAATTCAACAACTGCTCTTCATGGGCTTGAATGGATTCATACCCGATCACCTCTAGGTATTCAACTGCTTTTGCTAAGGCTATTGTGTCGGCAATGTTAGGTGTACCCGCTTCAAACTTGTAAGGCAGGGTGTTGTAGGTGGTTTTCTCGAAAGTAACATCCTGAATCATCTCCCCGCCTCCTTGGTATGGCGGTAGTTTTTCTAGCCATTTGCGCTTACCATACAGAATCCCAATTCCTGTAGGTCCCAAAATTTTATGTCCTGAAAAAACCAAAAAGTCAGTATCCAAATCTTGAACATCAACAGCCATGTGAGGAGATGCCTGAGCGGCATCAATCAATACTGCCGCTCCTTTGTTGTGTGCTGCGGCAATAATTTCCTTTACGGGATTGATTGTTCCCAAAGCATTTGATACATATATAATGGCTACAATCTTCGTTTTCTCGGTGATTAATTCATCTAGTTGGTCGAGATTTAGTTCACCTTTGTCATTTATAGGAATCACCCTGAGTTTTGCTCCAGAGCGTTCACAAGCCATTTGCCAAGGAACTATATTGCTGTGATGCTCCAAACCAGAAATTAGTACTTCATCGCCTTCTTTAAGCTCGCTTACACTAAAGGCATAAGAGATTAAATTAATCCCTTCTGTGGTTCCTCTTGTAAATACGATCTCATCAGGGCTCTCTGCATTGATCCAACGTGCTATTTGTTTTCTTGTAAACTCATAAGCCGCGGTAGCTTCATCTGCCAAACTGTGAAGTCCTCGATGAATATTGGCATTGTAGTGTTGATAGTAGTTGCTTAAAGCGTTTATCACTACTTGAGGCTTTTGAGAGGTAGCAGCATTGTCAAAATATACCAAAGGCTTCCCATTCACTGACCGGCTTAGAATTGGAAAGTCTTTTCTGATTTGATCTACATTGAATTCTATCGTATTTGAAACCATGTCTGCGTCTATTTTTTGAATCTATTTTCAATCAACCCTTCCAAATACAAGCGTACTTTCTCATTCTTGAGCTTTTCTACAATCTCAGAAGCGAAAGCCTTGGTCAAAAGTGCTTTTGCTTCATCTAATCCCAGTCCCCTAGATCTTAAATAAAATAGGCTTTCGTCATCCAATTGACCCGTGGTGGCTCCATGAGAACATTTAACGTCATCAGCATAAATTTCCAGCTGAGGTTTGGTGTCAACAGTCGCATCACCGCTCAATAGTATATTCTTATTGCTTTGGTAAGCATTCGTTTTTTGAGCATCCTGCCTTACGAATATTTTACCGTTAAATACGCCTGTTGATGTGCCATCCATTATACCTTTATAGAGTTCATTGCTCAAAGAATTAGGCTTTCGATGATCAACCAAAGTATGATTGTCTACAACAGTGTTTCCGGTGAGCATGTAGAGTCCATTCATATTGCCCTCCACACCCGTGCCTTCCAACACCAATTCCAGATTGTTTCTTACCAAAGTTCCTTCAAATGTGAAGGTGTTCTGGTCAATTACACTGTGATTCTCCTGATGAACATAGGTAAGGCCTGTAAAGAAATTCAAAGATGAATCAGTCTGTAGCAAAGTGTGCTTCAGTTTTGCATTTGCTTGTAGGCGAATCTCCGTAATCGGATTAAACCAGGAAGATGCTGATCCAAGATGTGCGTAGTACTCTGTAATCTCAGCCTCGGCACTATTTTGTAAGTGTATGACATTTCTTGGATGAACTGCAATGGCTTCACTGCCTGTGGTGAACTGGTATACAAATATTGCTTTGGGGGCTTTATTAGGCTCCACATTAAGATACAATCCATTATCAAGCACACTTTGATTCAAGGCTGTTAACTGATCACGCTGCCCTCCTTTGGCCATATCATCGACACGAAGATTGGGATTACCTTCTTCATTAAAAGCGCTGTGTAAATCACTTATTTGAATACCCTTATCTAAGGAAACTGATGATAGCTCTGCATGAAATAAGCCGTTGATAAATACCATGTGATCCGCTACTGAGCTATAAAAAGATAAATGCTCAAGATGGTCCTTGACAAGCTGTATTTCTGGATTTGAATGATTTACACTCCAAGCTATTTGATACAATGGCTTCAAATTCAAATACTTCCATTCTTCATCCTTGGACTGAGGCATTTTCTCCCAATTAGGCATAGCAGAGTCAGCAATACTTTGCAAAGCAGGTACTACATGACTTTTTCCTTTAATAGCCTCTAGGTATTGTGCGATGGCTGGTACTATAGAAATCACCTCTGTCATGGTATTACTTCCACATCTTGTTCCTTGATCCAATCGTAACCTTTTTCTTCTAGTTCAAGAGCAAGCTCCTTTCCTCCTGATTTCACAATTCTTCCTTTATATAATACATGCACAAAATCAGGCACGATATAGTCAAGCAATCTCTGATAGTGTGTAACCATTATAATTGCGTTGTCTTGAGTTCGCAGGGTATTTACACCGTTGGCAACAATCCTGAGGGCATCGATATCCAAACCTGAGTCTGTTTCATCCAATAGCGCGAGTCTAGGATCTAACATGGCCATTTGAAATATTTCATTCCTCTTCTTCTCACCCCCACTAAATCCTTCATTCAAAGACCTGTTGAGCAATGACTGATCAATCTCCACAATTTTCATTTTTTCTTTCATCACCCGCAGGAAGGTGGCTGCATCGTAAGGGTTGTCTCCTCTATACTCTCTTATTTTATTTACTGCAGTTTTCAAAAAATTGATCGTACTCACTCCTGGTATTTCAATAGGGTATTGAAAGGCCAAAAAAACGCCTTCACGTGCTCTGTCTTCTGGAGATAGTTCTAATAAATCCTTTCCTGCAAATTCTACAGAGCCTTCTGTTACTTCAAATTCTTCTCTGCCTGCAAGAACTGATGCAAGCGTACTTTTACCAGATCCATTGGGACCCATAATGGCATGAACCTCCCCTGATTTCACAGTAAGGTTGATACCATTGAGAATATTTTTACCTTCTATGGAGGCATGTAGGTTTTTAATCTCTAACATTCTTCTTTATTTTAAAAAGTTTGAAGCATTCTAAGCTAGTTGTACTGCATAGAATTTAGCCAACTGAACCTTCTAAGCTTATAGCCAAAAGCTTTTGGGCTTCCACTGCAAATTCCATAGGAAGCTGATTCAATACTTCTTTCGCGTATCCATTTACAATCAAGGCTACTGCACTCTCGGTATCTATCCCTCTTTGGTTGCAATAAAAGATTTGATCTTCTCCTATTTTTGATGTAGTAGCTTCATGTTCTACTTGAGCGGAAGAATTGCTCACCTCTATGTAAGGAAAAGTGTGTGCTCCACATCTATCTCCCATCAACAAAGAATCACACTGAGAGAAGTTTCT
>DAINOB010000160.1:0-5716 GCA_036735585.1 Cytophagales bacterium
TGCCAGTCAACCTTCTTACTATGAGATAGGCTATTAGAATTCCGATAACTGCGTACAATATTCTTGCAACGAAATCCATTTTTTCCATATTAGAAATTTAATAACGTAAAACTAAAATGGCAGCTAACCTATTTAATAAACGCTGGTTGGCTTTGTCCGCAGTTTTATAAAAGTACCGAAACCTGTTCTTGTAGACCCAGAAGCTGAAACGGAGCAGACTTAAAACCAACTTGCGTTTATTTGGTGTTGGCATTGGTTTTTATTCAATCTTCAGGTAATAAATGTAGTAGTGCGAAATACCATGTTTAGTATAAAATTGGTCTGGAGTCTCACCGTCAATTAGACAATATGAATTTAACGAGGAGGAAACTTTCATTGGTGGAGTGAATGCTAAAATTGGAACCCAGTCATTTGTTGGCATGTAGAAAGTTCTGTCTACTTCGGTATTATGTAAAGCTCTGAATAGGTACGATTCCGTTCCAGCTATTTTTTCATCTATTGATAAACTTGGATAGTCCAAAATCAATCTTATTGAATCTTCAATTACCTTGGCAGCAAAATGGATTTCATATTCTCCCATCCGAGAGTCAAACTTTAGTCGATCACAAATGTCGACTGTATAATTAATGGTGTCGTTACCTCTGGATATTTTGTAAACTTTTTTTTCGCATCGTATTACTGTGTCGGTACTTGTTATTTGTCCTTCAGAATAAGTTTGTCGATATAACTTCAACTTTTTTCCATTCGCTAAAGTATCTGAGGTCAAAATAGATACAAATTGAACTCCCTGTAACGTATTTAAAATCCGAGATTTTCTGTCAGTTTCAAATTCATACTGTATTCTAACAGAGTCCTGAGCGAATGAGCTTAAGGTCACGCAGGTTAACAGAATTAATGTGAGTTTCTTCATTGTCGTTTAAATTATTGCTAACTCATTTAAATATCTGACCCCATCCCACCAATACACCCATTTCCAGAGATATAATTCTTCCTTATCCATTATCCTGTAAATATGCCAATCAGTCTCGAATTGTCAAAAAGCAATGGATTGTTTTTTGTTTAGGGTCTTTTAAGAGCAGCGCCATCCCTATTCTACCCCCCTCCTTTTCGCCCTATCTTTAAAAATACTAGGTTTGTTCCCTATGATTCGAGCTCGGATAATCTTTACACTTTTTTTGGTTTGCTTTTCAATTTTTGAGGTGCATGCACAAGCCCAACCTGCGGCTGACCAACCAGAACTTTGGCAGCAGGAATTGAAAAGCAAGGAGGTTGGCATTTTGATGAACCATGCCTCCCTGAGTCAGGGAAAGCCTCTGCATGAAGCTATGTTGGCAGCAGGAATATCTGTAAAAGTGCTTTTCAGTCCTGAGCATGGGATCAAAGGTACCGCAGGCGCTGGGGAGCGGGTATACAGCAGCATCGACTCTGCTACGGGCCTGAGGATTATATCGCTCTATGGCAGCAAAAAAGAACTTGATACCGCTGATCTTAAGGGTCTCGACATGCTGGTGGTGGATTTGCAAGATGTGGGCGCACGATTTTATACCTATGCCTCTACCATTCACTATGCGTTGATCGCCTGTGCACATGCTGGTGTTCCGGTATGCATCCTCGATCGACCCAATCCCAATGCCACTCTAGAGGGTCCATTGCTCGATACGGCCTTTCGATCTTTTGTGGGCCTCTACCCTATCCCTTTGCTGCATGGACTTACTTTAGGTGAATTGGCTCTCATGGCAAAGGGGGAAGGATGGCTCGGCAAAGGCATTGCGCCAAACATTCATGTGATTCCTATAAAAAACTATTCCCGAAAACAATCCTACTCCCTGCCTGTAAAACCTTCGCCCAACCTGCCCAATGCCTTGTCTATTGCGCTGTATCCGGGGCTTTGCCTCTTTGAGGGTACACCTGTGAGCATGGGACGGGGCACAGAGTTGCCTTTTCAAGTACTTCTAGTGCCTGACGAACCAAAATATGCTGCCCTGATAAAGGCTTGGGAATCCCTTCCTGATGTGGTTCCGATACGCCTCACTCCAAAGTCTATCCCCGCTGCTCCCAAACCTCCACTGCTGGGTGTGGCCTGTCGGGGCATTCAATTCACCAAGGCTCAGCCTGGTTTAGACCTCATGCCTCTACTCTTGGCCTATGAATTCTGGCCTGAACAAAAGACCTTCTTCCTGAGTTTTTTTGACAAACTTGCTGGATCTTCTTTATTGAAAACACAAATCCAACAAAGGTTTTCTGAATCTGAAATTAAGGCTTCCTTGATCCCTCAACTTCAGGCATTTGAAAAGCAAAAAGCACCTTATCTTCTATATCCCTAAGTGATCTCATGGCAGCACTCCGAATATTGTTTATGGGCACTCCCGATTTTGCGGCAGCTTCTCTACAAAAGTTGCATGAGGCTGGCTATTCCATTGTAGGGGTAGTCACTGCGCCTGATAAGCCCGCGGGGAGAGGCCGTCAATTGCAGGAAAGTGCTGTGAAACAATACGCCCTCAGTCAGAATCTATTGGTATTGCAGCCTGTAAACCTCAAAGATCCTGACTTTATTGACACACTCAAAAACCTTCAGCCCGATCTGGGTGTGGTGGTGGCTTTTAGAATGTTGCCGGAGGCGGTTTGGCAATTGCCTGCTAAGGGCACTTTTAATCTGCATGCATCGCTGCTTCCAAAATACAGAGGCGCTGCGCCCATCAATTGGGCTATCATCCAAGGAGAGACTGAGACTGGCATTACCACCTTTTTTCTCAAGCATGCGATAGACACGGGTGATCTGCTTTTTCAGGAGAAAGTACCTATAGCAGAGGAAGACAACTTTGGTTCACTCTATGAAAAACTCAAAGTGGCAGGTGCAGAAATGGCATTAAAAACCACGAAGGCCATTGAGCAAGGCTCTTATCAGGCCATTCCGCAGCAGGAGGAGGTTGAAATGATGCCTGCTCCCAAAATTTTTAAAGAAACGGGCTTGATTCTATGGGATCAACCTGCCAGAGCCATACACAATCTTGTAAGGGGGCTAGCACCCGTCCCGGCAGCGTACACGCATTACCGTCAGAAAACCTACAAAATTCTAAAAACCAAACTGGCAGATTTGGCGGAGAAGGATGCTCTACCCGGTGATTGGAGGATGGTTGACAAAAAAGACTTGTTCATCCGATGCAAGGATGGCTGGTTGCAAGTGTTTCAACTTCAACCCGAAGGCAAAAAGCTGATGCACGCAGATGAATTTTTAAGAGGATTTCAAACACAAGCCTGATGACTTCAACCCCGAAAATGGCCATGATCGTAGCCATGAGTCTGAATCATGTGATTGGCAAGGAAAACACCATGCCTTGGCACATGCCAGCCGATTTGGCTCATTTTAAAAGACTCACCATGGGTCATGTGATGATTATGGGCAAAAACACCTATTTGTCTATTGGTAAGCCTTTGCCCGGAAGAACTACATGGGTTTTGAGTACAAGCATGGAGCCTAGTCCCGGAATTACCATTTTTGAGTCACTGGATGAAATTTTAGCCGAAGCAAGAAAGCTGGATCAGGAGCGATTTTTTATTGTGGGAGGTGGCACCTTGTATGCTTCTTTGATGTCACAAGCGGATGAACTGTATGTGACTGAAATAGAAACTACGCTGGAGGGAGATACCTTTTTCCCGAGCATTGATAGCAGAAGATGGGAGTTGATACAATCAGAACCGCATCCTGCAGATGAAAAAAATTCCTTTCCCTACACGTTTAAGCTTTTCAAATCAAATCCAAGAAGCTGATCGGGCAAGGTTATTGAGCTCTTGGTCATCTTTTCATTTTTCCTACATTTGAATACCAGAAACAGCACGTACTCATGCGATCTTCATTCTATTTAGCTCCACTTTTTGTTTTTATTGGTTTAATCAGCTTTTCGGCCATTCCTGCGGGTGAACCAGCCCCTCCCGATGAGAAAATCAACTGGATCAGCATGCAACAGGCCATTGATTTGTCCAAAAAGAAAAAAAAGAAAGTTTTTGTGGATGTGTATACCGATTGGTGCGGCTGGTGTAAAAAAATGGATGCTGCTACTTTCAGCGACCCTAAGATTGCAGCCTATGTCAACAAGCACTTTTATGCCGTAAAATTTGATGCAGAAGGCTCCGAGGAAATCATGTTTAAGGGTCAAACATTCAAGTTTGTACCCAATGGCAGAAAAGGATACCATGAGTTTGCCGCGGCACTGATGAACAACAAAATGAGCTATCCTACCACCGTGTATTTGGATGAAGAACTTAATATGATTCAACCGCTTCCTGGCTATTTAGAAAAAGATACTTTTGCCAAAATCATCAGTTTCATCGCTGAAAACCATTATAAGAGCATCAGTTTTCAGGACTATGAGAAAAATTTCAAAGGCTTAAGCCAATAAAAGAAATTGATCGAGAATGATGTAATTGTTGCCCCTGCTACCCCCGCAGGAGTAAGTGCACTCGCGATGCTCAGAGTTTCAGGGCCAGGTGCTCTCCCTTTAATTGCCACACATTTTAAGGGCAAAAAGAATCCGGAATCCATGAAGGGATTTACCGCAGCTTTTGGAGTACTCTGTGCAAAAAATGGCGACCCTATCGATGAAATAATTTTAACCGTCTTTAAAGCCCCCTCTTCCTACACAGGCGAGGATATGGTGGAAATCAGTTGTCATGGCTCTACCTATATTGTAGAGTTTATCATGCGAGAACTGGTAAAATCCGGAATACGCATTGCTGAGCCGGGTGAATTTACCAAACGAGCTTTCCTAAATGGAAAGATGGACCTCTCTCAAGCAGAAGCGGTAGCGGATCTCATCCATGCCGATTCGGCTTTGGCGCACCGCTCAGCCATACAGCATCTCAGGGGTGGTTTTACCCAACAATTGGCTTCTATGCGCCAACGTCTGATCGATTTTGCGGCACTGATTGAGCTTGAACTGGATTTTTCTGAAGAAGATGTGGCATTTGCAGATCGTGGGCAGTTGCAACTTTTGGTAAAAGATATTTTAAAAGTAATTCATCAACTAAAGGAGTCTTTTGCCTTGGGAAACGCCATCAAACAAGGCGTGTCTATAGCGATAGCGGGAAAGCCCAATGCCGGAAAAAGCACCTTGCTCAATGCCTTGCTCAATGAAGATAAAGCCATCGTGAGCGACATTCCGGGCACCACCCGCGATGTGATCGAGGATAGTATGATCCTTGGAGGGTTGCGCTTTAGGTTTATGGATACCGCAGGCCTTCGAGAAACAGAAGATCAAATAGAAGCCATGGGTGTGGCACGCAGTAAGATAAAAATAGCCGAGGCTGAAATTGTGCTTTATTTGGTAGACCTTCAAAATCAAGACTACGATGACCTTAGGCAAGAACTGGAGGTTCTTCGATCTGAAAATGGGAAACTAATTTTGACTGGCAACAAAGCAGATACACTCGGTGAATCTGCCCTGCAGCAGTTTTTAGAAAGGTTTCCCGAAGCCACACTGATTTCTGCTCAACAGAAACAGGGTTTGGATCAACTCAAAAACAAGCTTCTCGCACATGTGATGCTAGAAAAATCTGGTGATCAGGAAACGATGATTACAAATGCCAGACATTATGAGCAACTGCTGCACACCGAAGATGCACTCCTTCGGGTAGACTTGCAATTGGGTTCGGTGGTGAGTGGAGAACTTTTGGCGATGGATATCAGGCAGGCGCTGTACCACCTAGGCCTTATCACAGG
>DAINOB010000161.1:0-5712 GCA_036735585.1 Cytophagales bacterium
TACTGATGTTACAAAAGTTGGAGAAAAACTCGTATTTCCTACAGTCCCACATGCATTATTCGCTTGTAATGAAACATAACCTGTGGGATTAAAATTAAACGAAGCGATTAATTGTCCTTGAGTAGAAGTTAATGTAGCACCTAACCAACCTGTCCAAGTCGGTGTAAATCCATTTGCGACTGTACTAAACTGAACACCTGTCTGATTCTGACAAACGAACTGGGGGCCAGTGATAATTGGAAAAAGGGTAGCCAAGTCTACTATTACAGGCCTAATTGCCGGAGCAGTAGTTCCACAAGCATTTGAGACCGTCACTTGAACATTGCCTGAAGTGTTACCAAATGTTATAGAAGTATTTGAATTGCCTTGAGTGGCTATGGAGGCACCTAATGGAGCCGACCATGTCCACACTGGATCATTATTTAAAGTATTGGGGGCTGTAGCAAAGTAGTTTTCAGTAGTGTTTTGACAGACTAAGGATGGATTTAAAGGATTGAATGAAGGAGTACCTATAACTGTATTAAAACTAATTGCAAGGGTTCGTGAAGCACCAGCACCACAAGCATTGTTAGGTGTCACACTGATAGTTCCTGCTGTGGTTCCAAAGCTAAAGGTGGCCGATGTTGAGCCTTGCCCAATGGTCACGGATGAACCGGTTGGCCCGGACCAAGTGTAAGAAGTGGCTCCCGGAATGGCAGCAATACTAAATACAAATCCTCCCGTATTGGCGCAAGCCTTTGAAGGACCGGTAATTGTGCCCGGTTGAACTGGAGTGAGACAATCATTGAACTTCGCCATAAACGCATTTCGGGTGCCATTCATTGTTGTTTGATACGCACCTGTAGAAGCAATTCCGGTGGTGATAAAGGTATTGCCAGCGATATAGAGATTGTTTGAATTGTCAGTCGATATACTGTTAATTGTTGTATTTGTGCCTCCATAATATGTTCCCCAAACGAGCGAATCCAGATTTGGCCTGAACCTTCCGATGAACCCGGTTGATCCGGTGGTTTCATAAGCGCCCGCAGTAGCATATCCTGTACCACCTACTCTTGCAACAAAATAAAGATCAGAACTGGGGCCTTGAATTATTTTATTCATTGAGTTTGAGCCTGTAGACCCTAAATAACTTCCTCCGATTATTGTTCCGTTGGAGGCATTAAATGAAGCAATAACTGATTGCGCAGAGGCTCCTCCTGAAAGTTTATAATTCCCTGCAGGGAAAGTAAATGTACCAAATGCCCTTCCACCTACATAAATTCTACCGTTGCTCCCATATCTTACAGTTGAAAGAAAGTCTGTTTTCAATGCATCTCCAAAATACGTTCCCCATAGCCTTTGACCTGTACTTATGCTGAAACTTGCAAGAAATCCATCCGTAGCACCAACTGTTGTTTTATAGGTTCCTGCGGTTGCGATACCTGTACTGGAAGAAGTTTGGCCAACTATCACAATAGACATTGAAGAGACCACATCAATTGCCAGCCCTTGATCTGCCCCGGTCCCGCCATAATAGGTTCTGTAAAATGTTTCGCATACTGAACTTATTCTTCCCCAGAATGCATCAGTACTGCCACCAAGTGTGTTTTGAAAGACAGTAGGCCATCCACTTTGAGCCGAGAAATTAAAACCCATACCCGTAGATGCCGTAGTACCTACATAATAAATATTGCCATCTGTGGTGTTGGCATGAATTCCATTGATCACATCATCGTTTGCTCCTCCTACATATGTAGCAGACTGCTTAACACCTGAGCTGTTGAACCTTGCCAGAAACCCATCACTTCCCCCACCTAATGTAGCTTGTTGCCCAAAAAAATTGATCCCTGTTGTAGAGGTAGTATAGCCACCAAGCCATACGAATTCAGATTGTGCTATTCCTACAGCCAGTCCTAAGTCAATTCCGGAGCCTCCATAGTAGGTGGCCCAGGTACGTGCCCCTGCTGTACTGAATTTCACCAACATAGCATCAGTATTGGTTCCATAAGTTGTTTGGGCTGCTCCTGTTGTGGCAATATTTCCACTAAAGTTTGTGCTACCGGCAGAATATACAACCCCTGTTGTTGTGGTAGCAATATCTCGGAATAGCTCTGACGAGCCCGCTGTACCGGTTCCGTTATAGTAGGTTCCCCAAATCCTGTTCGGATTCGGATCAATCACCAATCTTACACCTGATGGAACTTTTTCCATCGTTGTAATGGCAAATACATTTGGTCCTGATGAAACGTATTGAGCTTCTACTTCCCTTTTTTCTCCTTTGATTTCGTAGAAAGAAAAAGGAATTTCTTCCCTAAGTTCTCCCTGCGAAGTCTCCATAGCAAGGGCTGTTCCCATATTTTTCAGCCGATCAGTACCACCAACTTTGAACTTGATTTCACTGAGCTTCCCACCCGGATGAACAATAAAGTTATACTTCACCTTGCCTTCTTGCGCCAGAAACTCCAGGTCTATTTTGGGGTAAATGTTTTTATACGTCACTTTTTGAAAATGGCGAACATCGAGCACCCCTTCTTCGGGCGTGCCTGTGGTGTAGTAGTTGAAGTACTCCTCCGATTGGCCTTCTGTTTCAACCGTATAGTTCGGATTCATGCCAATCAGGTCAAAATCAATTCTGTGAAAATGCAAGGTCTGCTCCTCACCCGCCTCCTCACCTACCAGTGGCCCTGCCTCTGATATTTTCGGCTGCGTAGTAACTTTTACTAAGTCGTAACTGAAGCCATTGTATCGCAACTGAGTATTCAGTCCATCTCCCGGCATCAGGAAGCGTACCTGAGGGTTAGGGTTGTAGTTTTGGTCAATGATTTGGCCTTTGTTCTCAATAAACCCAATGGGTTTTTGGGTAATTTCCTCTTTAGAAATGCTGGCAAATGATTGGAGAAATGCTAAAATTCCAACTAATACAATTGATAAAGATTTGGTTTTCATTTGGTCGGGTTTAAGTCTAGTTATCCCGATACAAATTTGCAATGAACTATACCCTTTAAGTGTAAGGGGCATCCCGTAATGTGGCTACGGGAAAAACCGTAATTACAAACTAAACAGAGCCAAATCCTTCGCGAATGGCAAACTTTACAAGCTCTACTGAGTTTTGGAGCTTCAATTTTTCCATCACATTTTTCTTGTGTACTTCTACCGTTCGTGGGCTGATGTGCAGGTAGTCTGCTATTTCTTTTTGAGACCAACCTTTGGCAAATGCACGAACAAAATCCTTTTCGCGGTCGGTTAAAACATTTTTAGCCTCTGTAACCCTAAGCAATATATCTGTGAACTGCCCTCCATAATAAGTGCGATCATTGTGCAAGGCATCTAAGGCTTCTAGTATGGTATCCTTGCCAGATTCCTTGGAGATCATTCCTTCCACGCCCAATTCACGGCAGTGTTTTACAGCGACTGCATCATGTAGGGCTGTCATGATGAGTATTTTGATGTGCGGATGTTTGCTCTTAAGCCATGCGGCTATTTCCAAACCGCTTTCACCGGGAAGGTTGATGTCAAGTAGGCAAATGTCAGGCTGTACTTCTTCTAATTTTAGGCGAAACTCCACACCATTTCCTGCTACGGCCACCACTTTATAAAAAGGATTGCCCATAAGCATGGCACGCACTCCGTCTCTGATCAATTTATGGTCATCAATTAAAAACAGCTTGGTAGGCTCTCTCATGCAGCAGGCAATACAATGGTAAAGGTACTCCCATGTCCAAATGTACTTTCTACACGGATTTTTCCCTTATTTTTTTCAATTAGCTCTTTGCAAATAAAAAGCCCAAGGCCAGCACCCTTCTTAGGTGAGAAGCCAATAGACCGTACATCTGCTTCTTCATTGAATAATTTGGTAATGTCCTCCTCCCTTATCCCGATCCCATTGTCAGTGATTGTTATAGCAATATGGCCTTCTTCCTGAGTGGCAGCAATCATAATGACTCCACCTTCTTGCGAAAATTTGATAGCGTTGGATATCAGGTTTCTCAATACAGTTCTTATCATGGTTACGTCCGCTTTGATTTTCAGACTTTCCGATACTTCTACTTGAAAACTGTTCTTTCCTTCTCTTGCCATAGCCGAAAGCTCCTTCATTGACTCTGAAACCAAGTCTGAAACGGATACAGAGACTGGGTTGAATGGCATACGACCTATTTGTACCAATGCCCATTCCAATAAATTGGCAAGCAATCTTTTGAGGTCACTGGCTGACTCTGAAAGTGATTCTATGAATTCCTTCAATTCTTCTTTTGTGGCATGTTGCAGGTTGGTATTGAGGCTGTCCATCATGTTGCTGAAGGCATGCACAGGATTTCGAAGATCATGGGAAATTACGGCAAACATCTGATCCTTAAACATATTCAGCTTTTGTAATTCCACATTCTTCTCATCCAATAGTTTTGCTGCTTTTTGCTTGAATCTAAATTGACGGTAAATCACTAAAATCACCAAGAAAAGAAGCCCTAGGATAATAGAAAGGGTTATTTGCCCCTGCCTGGCTTGGCTTACCTCCAGCTCTTTGATTAGGTTGGTTTGCTCTAATTCTTTGATTCGTTTTTCGCCCAATTCGGTTTGGTACTTCTTTTCAAGATCCAGCGCCAGCTTAGTTTTATCTTTCTCATCAAACTTATCCTTCACCCGAATGTAATTTCGAAGACTTTCATAAGCCTCCTCGAAATTGCCCATGGTAGAATCAATCAATGATTTGGTGCGATACATATCTAAAACACTTCTAAATTCATCCGGATTGCTGAGCAGTAAGAAGGCTGAGTCAATGTATTGTCCAGCCAATCGGTAGTCTTTTTGTTTGAAATGGATTAAGGAAAGGTTTTGGCAACTGTTTAGAATGCCATTGTTGTATTGCAACTCTTTTTCCATTTGTAAAGAAAGGTCAGTGTAATTTTTTGACTTGTCATAATCCTTGGCTTGAAGGTATTGTACACCCAGATTATTATAACAATCAGCCAGATTTCGCTTATCAGGGATACTATCCAGATGGGCAAGATTGCTAAGCATGTAATAAATCGCAGAATCGTATTGCTGCATGTCTGCAAAGCAATTTCCAATATTGGAAAGCGTGGTGGATAGGCCAGCAAACTGTTGGTTTGCTAGTTTCACTTCAAGGGATTTTCTAAAATATTTTAAGGCGTCTTGTAAGGTTCCGATCTCTTTGAGAACCAATCCCAAATTATTAAAGGTAGAGCTGAGCTGAGGGTCATTCAATGCCTCTCGTATTTTTCTGGTTTTGTTGTGGTATTCATAGGATTTCTCGTATTGGCCTAAGAAAAAATAGCACACTCCAAGATTGTTAAAGTTTTTGACCAAGCTTTTATCATTCCCCAACGATTCGAAAACCTCAGCTGATGTAAGAAAATACTGTATGGCTGAGTCGTACTCATATTTAAAATACCATGCGTTGCCAATCAAATTGTTTACTGCTGCCCTGGTACTATCAATTTTTTCAAACCTCAGGGGTTCAAGCAATTGTAAACACGAATCAGGATGATTTCTGTACAGTTCCGATGCTTTTTCAATAACTTCATTTGCGCTTTGTGCAGGAAGCCTACTTGAAGATAAAATATTCAAACCGATGCATAAAGAAACCCAGGTCAAATGGAGAGGCAGCCTTCTACAGGTTCTAAAAAATTGCTTGAAATGAAAAAATGTCAAGGTTGGTCTGGTTTACATTCACTCTGTAAAGATGCACAAATATAGCACTCCCAATACTTTGAT
>DAINOB010000162.1:0-5699 GCA_036735585.1 Cytophagales bacterium
CAAACACATGCTCAAGACCATAGACAACCGTATGCCTATCAACAATTGGTTCACTGATTCTTCCAGCTGTCAATAGTTTGTAATCTAGCTTAATCTGTGCACCATTCTGCTTAAATATATCCCAAGTGTGTTCAATCTTACTCAGGCTGCCATGATAGTTCTTTGTGTATTCAGGAGCCGCATTTTCCTCAACGAAGGTTTTAAGCTGAGTGGCGCTACAACGATAAGCCAACAGGTTGTCTTTCTGAAATAGACCATAGCCCTCCTTCAATAACTTAAGTTCATCAATCAAAGAAGGGTCCGGCATAATTGAAGCATTGATGAGCAAGACTTCATTGGCTTTGTGCAGAGGAAACAGCGTGGATAAATAAGCATCGGTAAGATAGGATACACCCAATTGAGTGTAAAAATCCCATTTATCCTTAATGGTCAAAATGCCTACTCTTAGATCTGCAATGGGCCTAGTGAATGTGAAAGGCAACAATCGCTTGCGCTCGGCAGGAACATCAAACAATACAATATGGGGTAGAGGCATGTAGACTGATAAAATGAAACAGACAAAAATAAAAAAGTCCCCGTGGGATGCGGGGACTTTATGTACTGAAAGGTAAATAAATTACTTTTTGTATCGCTTATTAAACTTCTCAACTCTACCTGCGGTATCAACGAATATGTTTTTGCCAGTATAAAAAGGATGAGATGCTGAGCTTACTTCTACTTTTATTACTGGATAAGTTTTTCCGTCTTCCCATTCAATGGTTTCCTTAGAAGTCATGGTAGATCGGGTAAGAAATTTGAAATCGCTAGAGCTGTCTGCAAAAACCACCTCGTGGTATTGTGGATGGATATCTTTTTTCATCTTTGTTCTTGTATGCCTTAATTACGAAAAGGACTGCAAAATTAGAGATTTTCTCATCATCCACAATTATTATTCGCATTAAATATGTGTAAGATATATCGATTCATCCAGTTGCTTTTCGTGTTGGTGCTTCTGAGCTCATGTAAAGGACATAAAACTACATCAACAGAAGAACTAAACACTTGGCTTGATCAATGGCATCTGAAAGCCAGCAAAGCCGATACCTCCTATTTTGAGTATTTTGATGCGGATGCTGTTTTTATTGGAACTGACCCAGAAGAAGTTTGGAATAAATCTGCTTTCAAGGACTTTGCAATGCCATTTTTCATAAAGGGTAAAGCTTGGGATTTCAAGAAAATAAATCGCAATATATATGTAGATGCCTCTGGTCTTGTTTGGTTTGATGAATTACTAGATACATGGATGGGAAAATGTAGGGCCTCTGGTGTCATTGATTGCAGTACCGCGAATTGGAAAATAAAGCACTATCAACTTTCCATGGCCATACCAAATGATGTAACAAGTAAGGTTATTCGGGTGGTTGCTACGTATCAATTGCTTAATGATACTTTAAGAAATAAATCCGAAGCAGTGGTGGGCAGACAGTTGGATGCATACAATGAACATGATATAGATGGATTTGTAAGCACTTTTCATCCTGATGCTGAATTGTATAGTATAGGTGATCCCAAACCCAGAGCAAGCGGCATAAATGAAGTGAAATCAATCTACGATACGCTTTTAAAATCATCCCCACAACTTAAGAGCCAGCTCCTTAACAGAATTGTATTGAAGAATAAAGTAATTGATCATGAATACATTACGGGGAGAAATGGCAACAAAGATCCTCTTGAATTGGTGATGGTTTATGAACTAGATTCAAATCTTATTCGCAGGGCTTGGTCTATTAGGTAGCAAAAACTTCTTTGCCTCATTCTTCCTTATTTCCTTTTCTATTTTATCGATGTCAAGTGTTGAACATCCTGAACAACCAGAAGCACACTGACCAGATCCACCAAAAAAAATGATATAAAAACGCCAAACTAGATAAGTAAGCGCAAGACAAAAAATTATAAGTACAATTACAACTTGCATCATGAATTGGGATACCAATTTGGATAAATTATGTCAATAAGCTCTTCATGGATAGGTCCTGAAGCAACAATTTCTCTACCAAAAACGAAATTATCTCCACCTTTAAAATCTGAGACTTTACCGCCAGCCTCTTTTACTAATAATGCTCCTGCTGCTACATCCCAAGAGTTGAGATTGTACTCAAAGAAACCATCTATTCTACCACAAGCTACATAAGCTAAGTCAACTGCTGCGGAACCTAATCGTCTAAGGCCATGAGAATTGCGCATAAATTGATTTAAAATAGCCAAATATTCGGTTAACTTTTCAAAATTATAGTACGGAAAGCCTGTAGCTAAAAGACTCTCTTTTAAATATGCGTTCTCTGAAACCTGCACTTTCTCCCCATTCATGTAGCAGCCACCGTCTTTCCAGGCATAAAAGCACTCTCTACGATTGATTTCAAGCACCACCCCGCAAACCAACTCTCCGGCATCCATCAATGCAATAGAAATAGAATACACAGGAAGTTTGTGAAGAAAATTTGTCGTACCATCTAAAGGGTCAATAATCCATACAAGTTTTTTGTGCTCATTCTCTATGGTTTCTTCCTCGGTGAGAAAACCTGCCTCTGGAAGTACTAGTTGTAGGCCTGCTACTACTTGCTTTTCCACTTCTGTATCTACATATGAAACAAGATTGTTTCGCCCCTTATACTCGATGTGTGAGCGTTCAAAACGGGCCGATTCAATTTCAATATACTCTGCTGCCTTCCTAGCTACTTCAATGATTTGATTGGTAATGTGTTGATAGTCCATTGGTGGATTATAATATTTGTTTCTTTAACGATCTACGGGTCGTAATATGTTTCACCACTACAGATAGAAACAAAAATATGCCCAAAAAGCCTGCTAGTCTACCTATATAATCCCCATTTTGTACATAATAAGTGATTTGGTCATTCAGCTCAATCTGATCTGCCATAGCCTCTTGTGTCCAGTATGCAGAGGGTCGGCTGATGTCACCCCTTGAATTGACAAAGCAAGATATTCCAGTATTGGCTGCCCGAGCAATGGCCCGTCTACTGCTGATGGCCAATAAAGATGCATAAGCTGCATGCTGCCTATGCCCTGGACTATTGCCCCACCATCCATCATTGGTGATAATAGATATGAATTGCGCTCCCTTCAGCACACCTTCTGACATAAATTCTGCGAAAATAGATTCATAACAAATGCATGGCGTAGTACAAACTTCATTCTGATTGCAGTAAACTTCTCTATTGATCTGCGTGCCCAAACTACCACTAGCACCACCCAAATCGATAACTAAAGATTCCAAAAATCTGAATACCTCAGGGTATGGCATGCGCTCTACTCCAGGGACTAGTTTGGATTTATGATACAGTTGAAGCGGCTTATCGGCCTTTAATGTAATAGAAGTGTTGTACACATCAAAAAAACCAACTCCTTGATAAAATCTTGATGTGGCTGTGCGTCTTGATTCATCAAATCCGTAACCACGAAAAGTAGTTGCCCCAGTCATCAAAGTAAGATCAGGATACTTCTTTAGCCATTGCCTAAGCTCTATAACCTCTTGAATATGATCCAATTCCACCTCCCAAAGTGTCCCTTCAATGTCAAAGGAAGTTTCAGGCCACAATAGGTATTCGGTATTGGAAGTGACAACTCGCTCACTTAGTGATTTAAGCCTTGCCACCTGTTCAGATTTGGGGATGTAGTCATCACCATCTGCAAACTTCTCGTTGAATGGATCAATGTTGGGTTGAATTACAGCAACTTCTACAGACTTTTCAGAAAACTCATACTTTGAATAAATATATAAAGAATAAGCCAAAGGGATTAATACCAAATGAATGAAGTATACATAACTGATAAGTTTGGGACGCTGCTTTAGAAATATAAATGGCCGAAGTGTAAAATGATAGCCAAAAAGAGAGACCAATAAAATCCAAATACTTCCTCCCAGTGGACCAGTAAATTCATACCACTGAATAAAAGAGGGAAAATAGGCAAAACCATTACCAAGGGTAAGCCAAGCCCATGTCAACTCCCAATTAAGGTGAACATACTCAAATCCCAACCATAGAGTGATAATTGCAAAGTACCCCAAATTTCTACCTGCCTTGAGCCAAACATATCTGCCCATCATCAGCGGGACAGACATCAGAAAAGCATTTGCAAAATTGGCGAATATCCCTGCAGTGAAATCTACATTGGAAATCCACCATGCAGTGCTAAAATTCCAAACCAGTAAGAATAAATAAAGCCAAGAAAAAACCAGAAGCGATTTACGTTTGGATTTAATGTTTTGGCCCAACTCTATCAACAAAAATGGAGTTACAAACCCGACAAAGAGGCATATGAACAGCGGCATCATTGGCCAACCTAAAAACATACAAATACCTCCGATAACCGCGATACCGTAGCCCAAAAAATTATTCATGCCCTTGAAGAACAATTACAAATTCACCTCGAACTCCTTTTTCGGTAAAAAAATCCAAAGCCTCAGCGATAGTACCTCGAAAGTAAGACTCAAATAACTTAGAAATCTCTCTTGCTACACAAATTCTACGTTCAGGTAAACAGACCGCCTTCAGAGTCAACAATGTCTTAAGAAGCTTATGAGGAGACTCATAGAAAACAGTAGTTCTTGATTCCTCAGCCATAAGTTTGATTCTGGTTTCCCTTCCTTTCTTAAGTGGAAGAAAACCCTCAAAAACAAATCTATCAGTAGGGAAACCACTGGCAACCAAAGCCGGTACAAAAGCAGTAGGTCCAGGCAAGCACTCAATAGGAATCTCTGCTTCCACACATTCGCGGACAAGTAAAAACCCTGGATCAGAAATACCTGGAGTGCCGGCATCTGATATCAGGGCCAAATGGGCACCTTCTTTCAACTGTGCAACTACATTTTTAAGCACTTGATGTTCATTATGTAAATGGAAACTTCTAAGAGGTCTAGATATTTGAAAATGATTTAACAATACCGAGGAAGTGCGTGTATCCTCACAAAGGATAGCGTCCGCGTTTTTTAGAACTTCCAAAGCTCTCAAAGTGATGTCTTGAAGATTTCCGATAGGAGTTGGAACCAAAAATAGCTTCCCTGTTGCGGAGGACTCTTCGATGGGCATGGCCAAAAGTACTGAAAATCCTTTTCTGGTTTACTAAGCAATCAACTTATCAATATTCGCAGCTAGTTTATGATCCTTTTCAGTCACTATAGTGCCGGCATCATGCGTGCTAAGTCTTATTTCAACTTTGTTGTACACATTGCTCCACCAGGGGTGATGGTTCATTTTTTCAGATTCAATGGCTACCCTAGTCATAAAGGCGAAGGCCTCAGAGAAATTTTTGAACTCGAAAGTTCTTTCAAGTGCGTTATCCTTTTCTATCCACATATCATTTTTATTAATCAACTTTCTATTTCCACAGAAGATTAAAAAAAAGAGCTGCTCGGTGAGAACAGCTCTTTTTTTGAATAGAGATTGATAAAACTATTGCTTGATCAACTTCTTCTGAATACTTCTATCTCCAGAAATTAGATTCACAATGTAAACCCCAGATTGTAAAGAAGAAATATCCAAATCTATAGTTCCGTCAACATTAAAACGCTCTACTATTGGCATCACCTGTTTTCCTGTTACATCCGTCACAACAAGTGAAATTCTTTCAGAAAACTGATCTATTCTAAAGAATACCTTATCAAAAGCTGGATTAGGATACATAGCTTCTACCAACTCAGG
>DAINOB010000163.1:0-5689 GCA_036735585.1 Cytophagales bacterium
AATATTGCAGCAAGATACACAAAGTATGAATTCGCAAAAGTTTTTATCACCGAAAATTTTCAATCGATTATTTGGCCTTATGGGCTTAACGCAATAAAAAATGAAGGAAGAACATCCCGAATGGTTCAGTACTTGGTTTGACAGTCCATACTACCACATCTTATACAAAGACAGGGACCAAACTGAGGCACAAGATTTTATACATACGCTTATATCCCATTTTCAAGTAAAACCACCCTCTAAAATTCTTGATTTGGCATGTGGTAAAGGTCGGCATGCCTTATACTTAAGCAAGCTTGGTTATGAGGTCACTGGCATTGACTTATCTAAAGCAAGTATTTCGCATGCCAAACAATTTGAAACGGATCTCTTGCATTTTGAAGTCCATGATATGCGTATGGTGTATCAACTGGCTACTTTTGATTACGTATTAAACCTATTTACAAGTTTTGGATACTTTGATACCGATGAAGAACATCTTCAGACGCTAAAAGCAGTAAAACAAAACTTGAAAGCAGGGGGAATTTTTATTTTAGACTTCCTCAATGCTACTCATGCCATCGAGAACTTAAGAACCGCAGAGATTATTCAGCGCGATCACCTTGAGTTTATCATTACACGAGAAGTTAGAAATGGCTATATCTTAAAAACCATTCAATTCAAGGATCATGAAATAGACTATTTCTTCCAAGAGAAAGTAAAAGCACTATACCCTCATGATTTTGAGGATTTTTTTAAAAAAGCAGGTTTAGAGGTACTATTTACCTTCGGAGACTATCAGCTACATGGATTTGAATCACTTGATTCACCACGACTCATATATGTACTGCGAGCATAAAAAAAGGGAGCTAATCCGGCCCCCTTTTTTAAAAAAATAGTAATCAAATGATGTTTACTGTCCCCTTAACTGCCGCAAGCCTCACAACCCTCTGGGTCATCCAAGGAGCAGGCCATATCTGACTTTTTCTGCTCTACTGCCGCCACTGGATGCGTTGGTGAAACCGGCTTCAATTGAATTTCAGCTTGCTTCTCTACGGTAAATTTGATAGCATCCACTGCTGCCTTAGTTCTCAAATAATACATACCTGTTTTCAAGCCTTTCTTCCAAGCATAGAAGTGCATACTGGTAAGTTTACCAAAATTTGCATCTTGTATATGTATGTTCAAGCTTTGACTTTGGCAAATGTAGGCCCCGCGATCAGCAGACATGTCGATGATGGTTTTCTGAGAGATTTCCCAAACTGTTTTGTAAATTTCTCTGATCTCCTGCGGAATTTCTTTAATACTTTGAACCGAACCATTGGCTGAAATCACCTTGTTCTTCATTTGATCGTTCCACAATCCTAATCTTACCAAATCTTTAAGCAAATGCTTATTGACTACTACAAACTCCCCAGAAAGCACTCTCCTAGTATAAATATTAGAAGTGTAGGGTTCAAAGCATTCATTATTTCCCAAAATCTGAGAGGTGGAAGCTGTAGGCATTGGCGCTACTAGTAAGGAATTTCTCACTCCAAACTTTTTTACTTCTTGCTTTAAGGCTGACCAATCCCAACGACCTGTCTCAGGCTGCACACCCCACATATCGAATTGGAAAATACCTTTGGAAACTGGACTTCCTTTAAAGGATTCGTATGGTCCATGCACTTTGGACAAATCCTTTGAAGCTGTCATAGCCGCAAAATAGATGGTTTCAAAAATATCTCTATTTAGAAGTCTGGCTTCTTCAGATTCGAAAGGCATCCTCAATTCCATAAATGTATCTGCCAATCCCTGAACGCCTAATCCAATAGGCCTATGCCTCATGTTCGAGTTGCGGGCCTCTTCTACGGGGTAATAATTAATGTCAATAACCTTATTGAGATTTTTGGTCACTACATAAGTTACTTCATACAGTTTCTGATGATCAAATACTCCATTGATCACAAATTTTGGCAAAGCCAGAGAGGCGAGATTACAAACAGCCACTTCATCATCGCTGGTGTATTCCATAATCTCCGTACAAAGGTTTGAAGACTTGATGGTGCCGAGATTCTTTTGATTGCTTTTGCGGTTTGCATGATCCTTGTAAAGCATATAAGGAGTACCTGTTTCGGTCTGTGATTCCAAAACAGCAAACCATAGATCCTGTGCTTTCACCGATCTGCGCGCTCTTCCTTCTTTTTCGTATTTCTCGTACAGTTTTTCGAAATCATCGCCATAAACCTCTGCAAGGCCAGGCGCTTCATTAGGACAGAATAGAGACCAGTCGCCATTGGCTTCTACCCTTTTCATGAATAGGTCTGGTATCCAAAGCGCGTAAAATAAATCTCGCGCACGATGCTCTTCCTTACCATGATTTTTCTTCAACTCTAGGAATTCGAAAATATCATCATGCCAAGGCTCCAAATAGACTGCGAATGCACCCTTTCGCTTACCGCCACCTTGGTCTACATATCTAGCTGTATCATTGAATACTTTCAACATAGGTATGATCCCATTGGAAGTGCCATTCGTGCCTTTGATATAAGAGCCAGTAGCTCTGATATTATGGATGCTTAATCCTATTCCCCCTGCGGATTGAGAAATCTTTGCACATTGTTTTAAGGTATCATAAATACCATCAATGCTATCCCCCTTCATGGACAATAGGAAGCAAGAAGAAAGCTGTGCTTTGGGCGTTCCTGCGTTGAACAATGTAGGAGTGGCATGTGTGAACCACTTTTCTGACAACAAATTGTATGTCTCGATAGCAGACTCTAGATCTTTTCCATGGATTCCTACCGCTACTCTCATAAGCATGTGTTGAGGCCTTTCCACTACCTTTCCATCCAGTTTGAGCAGGTATGATTTCTCTAGTGTTTTGAACCCGAAATAATCATAATTGAAGTCTCGATCGTAAATGATCGATGAGTCTAAAAGTGCTGCATTGTTGCGAATTACCTCATAGGTTTCTTTAGCAATCAGGGAAGCATTCTCTCCAGTTTTAGGATCAACATAGGTGTATAGGCGCTTCATGGTGTTTGAAAACGACTTACTTGTAACCTTGTGAAGATTTGAAATAGCGATCCTTGCTGCTAGAATGGCATAATCGGGATGGTTGGTTGTTAAAGAAGCAGCAGTTTCTGCAGCCAATTCATCCAATTCCTGAGTTGATACTCCGTCATAGATGCCTTCAATTACCTTCTTCGCTATCTCTACAGGTTGTACAAAAATGGTATCTAGCCCATAGCTAAGGCGCTCTATCCGGGCTGTAATCTTGTCGAATCTTACTGATTCTCTTCTTCCGTCTCTTTTTATTACTAGCATGGTGTGGTGTGGTATAAGTAGTACTTAGGTTTAGTCAAGGGGTAATAGATTATTCTCAATTAAAAATCTTCGTCTAAGGCAAACTTGTTGGATTCTCTCTCAGACATTACCCCTGCTTTTTGATATTCTGCAACGCGCTTTTCAAAGAAGTTGGTTTTGCCTTGCAATGAGATCATTTCCATGAAATCAAAAGGATTGGTTGATTTGAAATGCTTCTCACACCCTAACTCGACCAATAATCGATCCGCTACAAACTCGATATACTGCGACATCAATTTCGCATTCATACCTATAAGATTTACAGGTAGGGCATCAGTCACGAACTCCTTTTCTATTTCTACAGCATTCAGTATGATCTCATATACTTTCTCAGTAGGCATTTTATTCTCAATGTGATTTCTATACAGCAGACAAGCAAAATCACAGTGTAGGCCTTCATCTCTGGATATCAACTCATTTGAAAAGCTCAATCCTGGCATTAATCCTCTTTTCTTAAGCCAAAATATACTGCAGAAGCTTCCAGAAAAGAAAATTCCCTCTACAGCTGCAAAAGCAATTAGTCTTTCTGCAAATGAGCCATTTTCAATCCATTTCAATGCCCATTCTCCCTTTTTTGTTACACAGGGGATGTGCTCCAATGCATGTAAGAGTCTATCTTTCTCATTTGGGTCCTTTATATAGGTGTCTATTAATAAAGAGTATGTTTCAGAATGTATGTTTTCCATCATGATCTGGAAACCATAGAAACACTTTGCTTCTGGGTATTGAACTTCGTTTAGGAAGTTCACTGCCAAATTTTCATTAACAATACCATCGCTGGCTGCGAAAAAAGCCAATACATGGCTAATAAAATGTCTTTCACCGTCATTAAGCTTTGCCCAGTCTTTCATATCTGGAGAAAGATCAATTTCTTCTGCTGTCCAAAAACTTGCTTCAGCCTTTTTGTACATCTGCCAAATGTCATCATGTTCAATAGGAAATAGAACGAACCGGTTGGGATTTTCGGTGAGCAAGGTTTCTTTGGCGAGTACTTCTTTCATGGCAGTGTAGGTGTTATGTTGACTTTGATATTATAAATGTGTCGAATGGTTTTTTGGTGTTGAACGTCCGTTAATGAATGTAATCTTTTCTTAAGACACATATCTTTAAGGTGTTCTTTGTTTAAGTTCTACAAATATGCTCAAGTAAGGGTTCATAGTCAATGAAGTTGTCCCTAAAAAGTTGTCAACATTTAAAAGAGTGAATGACAGAGGTTAAAATTACATAACTATCTCATATATAATGCTTTACATTAATTCATGGGCTAAAAATGCCTCTAAACGCTTAAGCCATAGCTGTTAATAAAAAAGTCTGATCGCTCGGAGTACCAAAAACTAGTAAGATAATGTTTCATACAGCACTTGTAAAATTGTAGTCAAGCCTTTACCTTTGCAGTCCTTTTTAAAAAGCATAGAGATGTACGCGATTGTTGATTTTAACGGCAAGCAATATAAGGTGGAACAAAACACCTTTATATATACCCATAGAGTGGACGCTGAAGAAGGTGCCCAAATCGAGATGAGCAATGTATTGCTTATTGATAACAACGGAGCCATTACAGTGGGTACTCCTACCATAGAGGGTGCTACCATAAAAGCCAAAATTTTAGGTCATTTGAAAGATGATAAAGTACTTATTTTTAAGAAAAAACGCAGAAAAGGGTACAAAAAATCTCAAGGACATCGTCAGTACTTGAGCAAAGTATTAATTGAGTCGATAGCACAATAAATTGAAATAAGATGGCACACAAAAAAGGAGTCGGAAGTTCAAGAAACGGACGTGAATCTCATAGCAAGAGACTTGGCATCAAATTATTTGGTGGTCAGGTAGCCAAAGCCGGAAACATCCTTGTAAGACAAAGAGGCACTAAGCATCATCCAGGACTTAATGTAGGAATTGGAAGAGACCATACGCTTTTCGCTTTATCTGATGGTGTGGTTACCTTCAAGAAAGGAAGAGATGAACGCTCATTTGTTTCTATAGAGCCTCAAGCTTAAATGAGTCAAACCGCCAACAGGCGGTTTTTTTATACTCTGTAGAGGATTAGGTCCTAAAGTTCACGCAGGTCGTAATCTTTGCCTTTGCCAAATTTGTACAGATCATCGAGCCAAAAGTATTCAAGACTCGACAGATTTTTAACCCAAATCCTATTTTCAGGATACAATTCCATAATCACAAAATCGACTGTCTCTCCATAATTGGTCATTCTATATTTGTGCGATACTCTAAGGCTGCTCAACGCCAAGGCCATTTTTATTTAAATTAAGTGCTGGTTCTTATTAAACATACTATAAATACTCAAATACACACTTTGGTTTCAATTACTTTCAATTTACTATGTGAAATCACTGTGGCTATATCA
>DAINOB010000164.1:0-3740 GCA_036735585.1 Cytophagales bacterium
GTTTTGCTTTTGAAGTGCTGGTGTGCTTTATTGTCCTTATATTTTTTTAAAAAATTACTATGACTCAAGATTTTCTGCCACTCAATGGTACAGACTACGTAGAATTTTATGTTGGCAATGCCAAACAATCTGCTCATTACTATCAAACAGCATTTGGCTATGAATTGGTAGCCTACTCTGGACCTGAAACAGGGGTACGAGATAGAGCTTCATATGTACTGCAGCAAGGCAAAGTGAGACTGGTATTAAGCACCGCATTGCATCCTGATCATCCCATTGCAGAGCATGTAAAATTGCATGGCGATGGTGTGAAGGTTCTTGCGCTTTGGGTAGATGAAGCTGAAAAATCGTTTCTGGAAACTGTAAAAAGAGGTGCAAAACCAGCATTAGAGCCACAAACACTTAAAGATCAACATGGAGAGGTAAAAGTAGCTTCTATCCACACTTACGGGGACACCATTCACACTTTTGTAGAGCGAAAAAACTACTCAGGACCTTTTCTTCCTGGATATCACGCCCCGAAGTTCAAATTAGCCAATGAACCTGTGGGATTGATGCATATTGATCATTGCGTGGGCAATGTGGGATGGGGAGAGATGAATCAATGGGTTAAATTCTATGAGGAAGTCATGGGCTTTAAATTGATTGTAACTTTTGATGATCAAGATATATCTACTGATTATTCTGCCTTGATGTCTAAAGTGGTATCCAATGGGAATGGTTACGTGAAGTTTCCAATTAATGAACCTGCAGAAGGAAAGAAAAAGTCTCAGATTGAGGAGTACTTAGATTTTTATAAAGGGGCTGGAGTGCAGCATATTGCCATAGCTACTGATGACATCATCCATACCGTTACGAAATTAAGAGAAAAGGGAGTTGACTTTCTATACGTTCCAGAAGTGTACTATGACGATCTTTTGGAAAGAGTAGGCGCTATAAAGGAGGATATCGAATCGATTAAGCAATTGAATATATTGGTAGACAGGGATGATGAGGGATATTTATTGCAGATTTTTACGAAACCTGTAGAAGACAGACCCACTGTATTCTATGAAATAATCCAAAGACAAGGCGCTAAATCTTTCGGTAAGGGAAACTTCAAAGCATTATTTGAAGCTATTGAGCGTGAGCAAGATGTGAGAGGTAATTTATAGTAGTGCTTCAATAATTTTCTAGGTATTTTATGAATAAGGAATCTATCAAACAAAAGGCGATCAATTGGTCTGCCGAAACCGATGCTGCAACTCAAAAGGAAGTTGATGCATTGCTTATGGATTTCAATCTAGGGAATGAAGAACCTTTAGTGGATGCCTTCTATAAAAATTTAGAATTTGGTACGGGAGGTTTGAGGGGCATTCTAGGCGCAGGAACCAACCGAATGAACAGGTATACTGTAGGAGCTGCCGCACAAGGTCTTGCCAATTATTTGACCAAGACTTTTCCGAATGAACAAACACGCATAGCGATTGCGCATGACAGCCGAAATAAAAGTGCTGAGTTTGCACAACTTTTGGCCGATATTTTCTCTGGAAATGGCATCAAAGTGTTCTTGTTTGATTCCTTAAGACCTACGCCCCTATTGTCATTTGCAGTCAGGCATTTACACTGTCATAGTGGGGTGGTAATTACGGCTTCACACAATCCTAAAGAATACAACGGCTTTAAAGCTTATTGGAGCGATGGAGCACAATTGGTGAGTCCGCATGATAAGGCTGTGATTCTGGAGGTAAATGCCATTCAAACAAATGAGCAGATCAATTTCAAAAGAAACGATGAATTGGTGAAATTGATTGGCGAACAAGTAGACGAAGCTTACTTAGCAAAAGCTGTACAACTGTCGATCATACCCGATGTGATCAAAGCCCAGCAAGACCTTAAAATAGTCTACTCCCCTATCCATGGCACTGGGGTTCATTTGGTTCCCAAACTTCTACAACGATTTGGCTTTCGTAATATCCATTTGTTAGAGTCGCAAGCTACGCCAGACGGCAATTTCCCTACGGTGGTTTATCCCAATCCTGAGGAACAAGAGGCAATGACATTGGCTTTATCAAAGGCAAAAGAAATAGACGCTGATTTGGTAATGGCCACAGATCCAGATGCAGACAGAGTAGGCATAGCAGTGAAAAATCTGGATCAAGAGTTTGAACTACTCAATGGAAATCAAACAGCTACCCTCATTATTTACTATATTCTAGAAGCTTGGAAATCTTCAGGAAAGCTGACTGGAAATGAATACATCACCAAAACGATCGTAACCTCCTATTTACTTGACAAAATAGCCGCAGATTATGAGGTGAAATGCTACAATACTTTAACCGGGTTTAAATACATCGCTGAAGTAATAGGTAGACTCGAGGGGAAAGAAACCTATCTGGCAGGAGGTGAGGAAAGTTACGGATATTTAATTGGTGACTTTGTTCGGGATAAGGATGCTGTTTCGGCTTGTGGAATTATTGCAGAAATAGCTGCCTTTGCAAAAAATCAACAGATCAGTGTGTTCGAATTGCTTCTTCAGATTTATGTGAAATACGGATTGTATCAGGAATCTTTGGTTTCTATCACTAAAAAAGGTGCAGCAGGCGCTGAAGAAATAAAGCAAATGATCCAGAATTTTAGAGAGTCGCCACCTTCTACATTGGCTGGTGAACCTGTAGTTTATGTAAAGGATTATACCTTGGGTCTGTTAAAAAACGTTCAAACGGGTGTGGTATCAAATATGGAATTTCCACCCTCTGATGTAATTCAATTAGAAACTACCGAAGGCACTCTCGTATCAGCTCGACCTTCAGGCACTGAGCCTAAAATAAAATTCTACATCAGTGTGAATACGAGCCTTACAAACATTGGAAGTTATCAATCTAAAATGAATGATCTGAAGGACAAAACATCGAGTATACTCCAACAACTAAATCTTGAATAGGTTCAGAAGGGCTATAGCAAACTGTGAAAGGGCTTTAGTTAATCGTAATTTTGTGATGTTCAATAAAGTGACCAAAATCAAGCATTATGAAGTAAATTCCAGAAGGTAAATTATTTTCATAAACATCTACTCTAAATTCTTGAGCAAAACCCTCCCACTCCTTAATAACTTTTCCATCCGACCTTTGGATAGATACTTTTTTTGGTGTGGAATGCTCCGTTTGGACATAAAATTCTGATGATGCTGGATTGGGATACACTTTAGTAGATCTTTCATCTAGAATTGTACAAAAACTTATTTTTCCTATTTGTTGAGTGGTACTATCGGACATGTGCATAATTTTATAGTACCAACTACCAGGCTTTTTATCAGAAAGAAATAAGGTATGTTGATCTGGAATAACATACGTTTCTGATACCAAATCATACTCTAATCCGTCCTTTGATCGTAAAAGCTGAACACTTCCTGACGAAAATGCCGGGTCTATAATCTTTCCACTAATTCCAGACTGATGACAGTGAAGAACTAGCTCGTGGTCTCCCACAGGTAATGGAATATTAAATGTAACGGAAGCTCTAACAAAATCTACAGCCGCAGAAGCGCCAGAAGCATCCGCTTGAATATCCAACCCAAAATCGGGATCATTAACTTCTGCTGCAGTCCATGTTTTTCCCCATAACTCTGATGCATTCCCATACAATATGAGCTGATCATTATCAGGCCATGCTTGTGACACAGCAGCACTTCCTAATGAAAGATTGCTTCCGACAGGTATTCCACCTTGTTGCAGTTGGGTGAGATTGTCAAAGGCTCTCCC
>DAINOB010000164.1:3750-4891 GCA_036735585.1 Cytophagales bacterium
AGATTGATCATATTTAATCTGCCTGAAGTAGCCGAACCAGTAACACCAGGGGTAAGTGTACCCGTACTGGCAATAGCTGCCCTACTCTGAAGATTAAAAGTAATTCCGGAAGCCAATACATTATTAACTGTTACGTTGGATACCACACTATTGCCTGCGCTTTGGGTATAGGTAATACCTGGAGAATTACCATTTAATGCTCCTAATATATAATCACCACTTCGCACGTTTAAGGGTCCCGCACTTATAGCAGCCCCACTGTTGCTTGCTGTCACAAAATCAACTGGAAACAACTGATTTACCTCTGTAAAGGTATTGATAGCCAAATACTCTACATATTCATTGTCATTCCCTGGTGAAGTTCCAGATCGTGTTTTGTTTATGATTAATGAGGTGCTCACAACTGCCGATAGCTGAACCTCTCTGAGATAATAGACAGCAATTAAATTTCTTGTCGATGTACTTGCGGTAGATTGAGTGGCTAGTGAAGTCATTGCCTGTCCTCCATAAGTTACAGAGGTAAGAGATATAGATGGATTGCTACCGATATTATCAACATTCTCAATTGCAATTATAACTAGCATAAGTCTATTGACGCCTGTACCGGGAGTGTAGTTGTAGCTTGTACTATTGTAGGTAGAGGCAGGTTGACCTGAAACAAAATTTGGAACTTGTCGAAATTCCCAAGTTCCTGCTGTTACATTATTAATTGCACGACCTTGTTTTTCAACACCTATTTCTATCCCAAGAATATCAGCTGTTGGAGGAATACTAAATCCAAATTGACTTGCTCTTAGAATTTGTGTTAACCCATTGTTAGCAGTTGCACGATTGTCATCACTTACCTGTATGCTGTTTGGATTTGTCCAACTTATTGCACCTGTTAAGGTAGAGTTAATACCATCTCCGGCATTGTTGGGACCTTCTGTTTGTGCGAATAAATGAAATGAAGCTGCACAGGTTAAAATGCAAGCTGATAAGGTTTTCATGAGGTTAAGTTTCACTAATAAAATCTAGTGACCACAAAGGTAGAACGAAATCATAAATTTTTTAAAGAATTTTCAATATCTCTAATTAAAACATCTGCACTTTCTAGTCCTACAGATATTCTACAAAGTCCAACAGGCAATTGATCAGCCGT
>DAINOB010000164.1:4901-5681 GCA_036735585.1 Cytophagales bacterium
TGTATCCTAAGTATTTGGAAGCCAAAGTTTGCTAAATTCATAAAATACTTAGCGTATTGCTGAAGTCCTGTATCAATACTTCGGGAGCTTCCAATCCTACAGATATTCTACAAAGTCCAACAGGCAATTGATCAGCCGTATAAGCACCATGATGGGCCACTACTGCTGGATATATTAAAGATTCATAGCCTCCCCAGCTCACAGCTAGTCGGAATTTCTTTAAAGACTCTACAAACTTTATGGCTTCAGTATCTGAATCAGTGTCTATCTCAAATGAAAACACTCCAGTGGCTGATATCATCTGTCGCTGAGCTAATGCATATTGTGGGTGACTGGGGTGCCCTGGCCAATGGACTCTACGAATTCTTGGATGTTGAATTAGAAATTCAATCAACTGCTTTGTAGTAGTTGTGCTTCGCTCCATCCTTACCTCCAAGGTGCGCAAACTCTTAAGGAGCAACCAGGATGTAAAAGGAGAAGGTATAGCTCCCAAAGTCATCCATTCTGCTTTAAACATCTTATCGAGATGTTGTTTTGAACTGCAAATCACTCCTGCTACCACATCGCTGTGTCCACTGTAGTGTTTGGTGGCTGAATGGACTACGGTATCAATGCCAAAAGCTGCAGGTTTCTGATACAATCCTGTACAGTAGCTATTGTCAACAATGGTGTGAATGCCCTTACTCTTTGCCAAAGCACTGATTTTTTCCAAATCCTGTAGTTCAAAGGTAAATGAGTTAGGTGTCTCCAAATAAATCAACGTAGTATTTGGCTGTAATG
>DAINOB010000165.1:0-5588 GCA_036735585.1 Cytophagales bacterium
GGAATCTTAGTATTAAATAGATTGGAAGCGCCTTTTGAAAGCAATTTGCCTTCCTGATTACGAATATCAGCCTCCACATGCGACATATTCTTTCCTGCCCTGATCACCTTTGCCGATACCAAAACCGATTCTCCCAAAACCGCCTTATCCAAATAATCGATACACAAATTGACTGTGGTGTAAAAGGTTTCATCATTCACAGTCGCCACCGCCATACCTATCACTTCGTCAATCATAGCAGCGTGCATACCTCCGTGAAGCATGCCTACAGGGTTGGTCATCTCTTTTCTAATCTCGAATTTCATGGTTATTTCTCCTTCTTCTGCTTTCACTAATACACCATGAAGCCATTTGTTGAAAGGAGGAGCCATCTCAGGAGGTGCTTGCCCTATGTGAGATTGGAAAAATCTTAAGATTTTATTGCTCATTGATTTAAAATAATTGAAAGATTAAGCGTCTTCATTTGAGAGTAAAATTGTTTTTGCAGCAGGAATATCTTTTTCAAACACCATCAATCGTATCCCTCCTACTGGCTGTCCCCAAGAGGCATACATGCCACTCATGTGAATATCTGTGAGGTAACAAGGTATACCTGAGGCCAATAGTTTAGCTTCTGCCAAATGCGCTTCAGGGAGATAATTGTATATCTCTAGTACTACAATCTTACTATCTTCGGACATGGATAATCCTGACAAAAGTACAATATTCCCCAATGGCACTGAATATGACTTGATAGAATTAAATTACCATCGATGTCAAAATTTGGAGAACTGATTAAAGGAGATCAACCTGTGTTGGTAGACTTCTTCGCTACTTGGTGCGGACCCTGTAAAACCATGAATCCCGTATTAGAACAAGTGTCCAGGCAGCTGGGAGACAAGATCAAAATTGTAAAAGTAGACGTGGATAAGAATCCTGCTGCAGCACAAGCGTATCGGGTGCAAGGTGTCCCTACTCTGATATTGTTTAAAAAAGGCCAGGTACTTTGGAAAGAATCAGGTGCCATGCCTGCACATGTACTGAGTCAAAAAATTCTTTCTAAGATTTGATTACTGCCCTTGGTAAAAGCTTTTTGCTTTAAACTTAATAATTTCCCATTCTTCAACTCCAGGTATGCCTTCTTCAAAAGCCTGAATCAGCATATCAATAACGGCTGGATCAAATTCTAAGGAGCTGGCCATACTTTTACATAGTGTCAACTCTGCTGGATCTACTACCCCATCGGCCCAAGTAAGTGCTACCACATCATGAAGCGTATTGAGCTTTTGCTCATACTTTGCTGGGAGTGAAAAGGATGACGAAAACTCTTCATTAAATAATTTTTCCATTTGTTGCGGCTTCAAGCCTATCTTTTCCCCTGCTTTGGTGATAAACTCCAACTCGCTGGGGTGCAGATGGCCATCCGATTTAGCTAACAGAAGCAGGTTCCGTACATGATTCTTCTTATAGCGCAAATATTGTTTTTCAAAAAAACCAAACATCTTCTTTCTTTTTTAAGCTGCCAATCTAATGATTCTCAGCAAAATATCCCTCAAACAAAAACTGACACATTGTCATACTGCAAAGTTTTCTAAATTTGCACAATGGATAAGGAGATCATCGAAGACTTGGGCATTCTTCAGGCTTCGGATATGAAGCCCAGCGCTGAGATCAAAGTAAGTGAAGAGCAAAACGGTAGTTTCGATCAAAAAAGGCTGTATATTGAAAGCTACGGTTGCCAAATGAACTTTGCAGATAGCGAGATTGTCACTTCTATTCTTCAGAAAGAGGGGTTTGTCACCACATCAAAGGCTGACCTTGCTGACGTGGTGCTGTTAAATACTTGTGCCATCCGCGACAATGCTGAACAAAAAATCAGAAACAGGTTGGTGCAATTGCAAGTGCAGAAAAGTAAAAAACCCGACATGCTGATTGGGGTATTGGGATGCATGGCCGAACGACTCAAAACGAAATTGCTGGAAGAAGAGAAAAGTGTGGACATGGTGGTAGGCCCTGATGCTTACCGAGATCTACCCAGACTGATCGGCAGAGCAGAAGAAGGCGACAAAGGCGTAAATGTATTCCTTTCAAGAGAGGAAACATATGCCGATATCTCTCCAGTAAGGTTGGATAGCAATGGTGTTACCGCTTTTATCTCCATCATGAGGGGTTGTGACAATATGTGCTCTTTCTGTGTGGTTCCCTTTACCAGAGGCAGAGAACGCAGTAGAGACCCCTACTCTATTGTGGCTGAAGCAAAAGATTTGTTCGAAAAAGGTTACCGAGAAGTTACCTTACTCGGTCAGAATGTGGACTCCTATAAATGGTCACCTGAGGAAAACAACAAAGCCCTGTTAGATAAAAAAGGAATATCTGCTCATGTAGTCACGTTTGCCATGCTGTTGGAACAGGTGGCACAAGTGCATCCTGCCCTCCGAATCAGGTTCAGCACCTCACATCCCAAAGATATCACAGATGAAGTTCTATACACTATGGCACGCTATGAAAATATCTGCAACTACATCCATTTACCAGCTCAAAGCGGAAGCAGCAGTGTGCTCGAACGAATGAATAGAACCTATACCCGTGAGTGGTATTTGAATAAAATTGAAAGCATCCGAACCATAGTAGGTCCAGATACGGGCATCTCTACGGATTCAATTGCGGGTTTTTGTGGAGAATCAGAAGAAGAACACGCAGAAACCCTAAGTCTGATGAATATCGTGAAGTATGATTTTGCCTACATGTTTGCTTATTCAGAGCGCCCTGGAACGCTTGCAGCAAAGAAATATGTAGATGACATTCCTGAAAGTGACAAAAAGAGAAGATTGAGTGAAATCATTTCTCTACAAAGAGAACATTCTCATTATAGAAATCAATTGGCTGAAGGAAAGGAGCATGTGGTACTGGTAGAAGGCGTTTCAAAGAAATCAGATATGTTCCTCTCAGGCAGAAACAGTGAAAATAAAGTAGTCGTTTTTCCTAAAGAGCAGTATCAAAAAGGAGAGTATGTCCGTGTGTGGGTGGAGTCTTGCACTTCTGCCACATTGTTAGGTAAAGCACTGGGGAAAAAAGAGTTTTAAATACCATGAATCAAGAAATAGACAGCATCAAAAGGAGATTTGGCATAATGGGCAATGCCCCTGCCTTAAATCAAGCCATATTGGTAGCCTCACAAGTTTCACCTACAGACATGACGGTGTTGATTTCGGGAGAAAGCGGTAGTGGTAAAGAATCTTTTTCGAAAATCATCCATCAACTTTCGCATAGAAAACATGGTCAGTTTATCGCAATCAACTGTGGCGCGATACCAGAAGGTACCATTGATTCAGAATTGTTTGGGCATGAAAAGGGATCATTTACGGGTGCACACGAGGCCCGAAAAGGGTATTTTGAGGTTACCAATGGAGGCACTATTTTCCTCGATGAGATCGGAGAAATGCCTATGGGCACTCAGGCCAGATTGCTGAGGGTCCTTGAAAATGGCGAATTTATCAAGGTGGGATCATCCAAAGTTCTCAAAACCGATGTGCGGGTGGTCGCGGCTACCAATGTGGATCTACTTAGAGCCGTTGAGCAAAGAAGGTTCAGACAAGATCTGTATTACCGATTGAATACGGTGCCCATCTATGTGCCCCCACTTCGCGAGCGTGGGGAGGATGTGGACCTCCTTTTTAGAAAATTCGCTTCTGATTTTTCTGAAAAGTATAGAGTAAAGCCTGTTAAGCTGAACTCAGAGGCCAAGGCACTGTTGCTTAGATACCGCTTTCCGGGTAATATCAGACAGTTGAAAAATTTAGTGGAGCAAATGAGTGTGCTGGAAATGGAAAGAGAAATAGACGCCAGCACTATGAAGAAGTATCTTCCAGCGGAGCAAAACAATCTGCCTGCACTTTCTGGTGACAGGGGCGGAACTGAGCAATACACGGATCGCGAATTGCTCTACAAAGTTCTTTTTGATATGAAACATGATGTAACTGAGTTGAAAAAAATGTTTCTTGAGGTGCTGAAAGGCGACCATGCAAATCAAACCATTTTGAATCAACACAAGGAGTTTTTCAGAGAAGTACAAAGTGAAAATTCCCTGTCTGCTCCAAGAAAAGAGATTCCTGTGATTTTTGAAGCAAATAATTCGGGAAACAGTTCGATCTTATCGCTTCCCACGGAGTCTTTGGATGAAGATTTTGAGCGCATAGAAGATATCACCCATGAGGAGGAAGATGAAACACTTTCTATCGAAAAGAAAGAGAAAGAGCTGATATTGAGAGCTTTATTTAAAAATAAGAACAAGAGAAAGTATGCGGCCCAAGATTTGGGTATTTCTGAAAGAACACTCTACCGCAAAATAAAACAATACGAGATTGAAGAACAGTAAACTATCCAAATTGCTGTATTTCAGCTGCTTGATTTCATTGACTTTTCTGCTTCAGGATTGTGGTGTGTATTCCTTTTCTGGAACCAATATCGATCCAAGGATACAGACCATCAGCATTTCCAATTTTATCAATGAGGCTTCTTTAGGTCCTCCTGACCTTAGCCAAAGATTTACCGAATCATTAAAACAGTTTTTTCAGAATAATACTAAATTACGACTTGTTAATTCAGGCGGTGACCTGCAACTAGAAGGATCAATAGTTGGCTATGAAGTAAGTCCGGCTGCACCCACAGCAGATAATAGGGCTGCACTGAACCGATTGATCATTCGAGTAAATGTTAGTTTTGTGAATACATACAATGAAAAAGAAGATTTTGAAAAGGTATTTGCCAGCCAGCCCGGAGACTTTAATGCAAGTACCAGCTTACAATCTGTGGAATCAAGCCTGGTACCTGAACTCTTAGACCAAATTGTATTGGATATTTTTAATCAAACCGTAACCAACTGGTAAAATGACAACCTCAGAATTTGCCTATATCTGTAAGCACCCCGAAATCATAGCAGCACAATTTGTAGCACCCCTTGAAGAAACAGCCCTGCGTTTTCCTTTCTGCCAAAGTGCGCATATCCTCAGTGCCAAATATTATGAAGATATCGATGAAACCACCCCTACAGCACAATTAAAGCTACGAAAGGCTGCGCTTTACTGCACAGACAGAGCTATGCTTAAAGCCATCATGGACAGAGACCCTGCCCAAGTGATTGAGCAACGTAAAGCACAAGGGCAAACTACGGTAGGAAGATCCAAAAAAATCAAAACAAGTGTCATTCACACAAAAGCCAACCCTGCCATATCTGAAGAACTTCAAGTAGCGCCAGCAAGTAAAAAACAAACCGTACGTGATCCTTTTGACAATGTAAGGGTACCAGAGATAATCCTCCCTAATGAAAAACTGCTTGGCAATGAAGTTTCCCAGCCCTTGGAGAGAAAAGCTCAAGTACTGCACCTCTCAAAGCCAGATACCGTAAGAAATACGGTTTATTCACCCATATCTGTGCAGCAACCTTATGGCGAAGCTTTGTTCAATGAATTGTATAAGAATTTAAAAGAGCTGGGACAGAAAAAGAAAAAGGTACTTCAGATTCTAGATAAATTGCCATTAAGCAACCCAACAAAAGCTCATCCTTCTGAAACTAAATCGGAGAGCCCTGTGAAGGTTGTAACAATAACTCC
>DAINOB010000166.1:0-5580 GCA_036735585.1 Cytophagales bacterium
AGAAATCCCTCAATTCAGCTGGTTAGAATAACTGTCCCGATTCATCGGGAAGGTCGCGGGTTCGAGTCCTCCCGATCTTCGGGACAAGCTGTCCATTCCGCAAAGGCCCCTATTTTTTAGGGGCTTTTTTGTTTTAAGAAATCCCTCAATTCAGCTGGTTAGAATAACTGTCCCGATTCATCGGGAAGGTCAATGGTTCTTGAATGCTGCCATTCCGCAAAAGCCCCTATTTTTAGGGGCTTTTTTGTTTTAAGAAAATCCAATGATGGCATATGTTTACATTCTTCGATCTTTAAAAGATGACTCGTTTTACATCGGTTCAAGCAAAGACCCTAGTCAAAGGCTTATTAAACATAATAGTGCCCATAAAGGGTATACAGGCAAAAAACAACCTTGGAAGTTGGAACTTGCCTTGCCTTTCAACTCAATGACAGAAGCGCTGATTTTTGAAAAACATCTGAAGAAGCAAAAAAGTAGAGCAAACATTTTAAAGATAATTGCTGAACAGAACTCCCAAGTTTAGACAGTTTTTTGCCCCCCCCCATCAATTCATCTGGTCAGAATGCCTGTCCCGATTCATCGGGAAGGTCAAGGATGCTTAATCAAGAACTTATTCAAATTCGACCCAAACAGGACTATCTACACGCATGCCAAGCAAACTGGATGCTTTGCCACCTCTTATAGCTATAACCAGCTGCCCAGTATTTCCCCAAAAGGCCAGCAACTCGCCCTCTGGTACATCATGAAAAGTTTTACTTATCTCAATAAGATTAGTTCTTCCAATGATGATTTTAAAATTTGTGCCCAAAGCATGTTTGTGGATGGTATCTGCAAAGATATTGGTGTGAAGATTCCCAAAATGATCAATATACACTACTAAACCCTTTAAATTCTCTTTGGTAACTCTTACACTTCTTTCGAGCATTTTTACAGGCCTACAAATAGGACCTAAATCAGACGGTGGAATACCCTGAAACAATTTGACAGCAGCGGGTACCAAAATATCCAAAGTTCCAAAAGTGGTTGGCCTACTTTCTAATGAATAAGATTGAGCATTTTCTACATCGAGAACCAAATTAAGTAATCCATTGTCCGAAAGTAAAAAGTATGATCCTTCGAAATTTACAGCAATATATTTTCCTAAAGCGGATTCATGTGTACTTTCTAAGCCCACTAAGTGAATAGTACCTGAAGGAAATTTAGGATATACTGCCTTTAATACAGCAGCCGCTTCCATTAAGTCATGGGAAGCTATTTGATGTGATATATCGATGATTTGAACATTGGGCATAGCTGTAAACAAGGCCCCCTTTACTAGGGCTACATAAGGGTCTTTGGTCCCAAAATCCGAGATAAATGTGAGTAAAGACAAGAGTTATTTCGCGTGGAATGTTTTACTTTTGTACTTGGCAAAAATACCATATATTAAACTGAGTAAAACAGAAAATTAGATACCCCTCCCTTTGGTCGAAAAAGTAATTACCCTTGAAAATGTTTCCTTGATTGATTTCCTGGGAATTGAAAATCAAAATATCAAAGAAATATCAGCCGCTTTTCCTAAGAGTAAAATTATATCTAGGGGCAATGAAATTAGAATTAATGGGAGTCCTCCTGAAATCCTTAGGATCAATGATATACTGAATAGCCTAATGGTACATTTCCACAAGTATGGAAAACTATCTAATGAGGAGGTAAAAGGCTATATTCAAAGGGAAGAAACCGCCCTTGTATCAGAACAACAGCAGCAAGATGGATTGCTAGTTTATGGACACAAAGGACTTATCATTAAACCAAAAACTCCGAACCAAGCGAAGCTAGTAGAAGCCTGCCTAAAAAATGACCTAGTATTTGCACTTGGTCCTGCAGGAACTGGTAAAACCTATATCTCAGTAGCCATGGCAGTAAGGGCTCTGAAAAATAAAGAAGTAAAAAAGATCATCATCACCCGACCAGCTGTGGAAGCAGGAGAGAATTTAGGTTTTTTGCCTGGAGACCTTAAAGAAAAAATAGATCCTTATTTGAGGCCTATCTATGATGCATTAGATGATATGATCCCACCTGAAAAGCTAAAATTCTATCAGGAAAATAGAATCATCGAAATCGCACCCCTAGCTTACATGAGAGGTAGAACACTCCATCAAGCATTCATACTCTTGGATGAAGCCCAGAATACTACCCCCATGCAAATCAAAATGTTTCTCACTAGAATGGGCCCTATGAGTAAAGTAATTGTTACTGGTGATACTACTCAAATAGACTTGCCTAAAAAGCAACGATCAGGACTTATCGAAGCAGCTAAAATTCTAAAAAACATCAAGGGAATCGGCTTTGTAGAGCTTGACGCTTCGGATGTAGTAAGACATAGGTTGGTGAAAGAAATCATTCAAGCATATCATTCATTTGAGCAAGAAAGTGAAGAACGAGACTGAACAAGAACTGATTGTTCTTCAAGTAAATCAGGAAGATCTGCTTCAAGAGGCCTTTGCGATCCGGAAATTGGTGTTTGTAGAAGAACAACGTGTTTCTGAAAATGAGGAGTATGATGAATTCGAGGAATCCTCTCGACATTTTATTGCCATTTTGAATGGTCAACCTGTGGCTACAGCGCGCTGGCGCAAAACAGACCTCGGTATCAAACTAGAAAGATTTGCTGTACTTAAACCTGTAAGAGGAAAAGGTGTAGGGGGTGCCATTTTGCAGACTGTACTTGAAGATGTAAGGATGGATGTTGACTATGAAAAATCAAAAATCTACCTCCATGCTCAATTAGATGCTATTCCATTCTACAGTGCATTTAATTTTGTGGTAGAGGGTGATCGATTTATAGAATGTAACATCTTACACTATAAGATGTATTTGAAGAAGTAATATGTCCCATCTAGTTTTCTTTTTTTTATTGCACTTTCCGCTTATTTTTAAGCATGCGAAAGGCTCCCTTTTTGCGATTTACCTTGTTTTTAATAGGCGGTGTAGTTGCCTATATATTCTTTCCTGAAGCAGGAAGGTATGTAAATGGGCTGCTCCTCACACTATTACTTATTCTTGCTGCACTGCACTCATTTTATAAATTAAACATCCCTATCCAACATATAGGATGGGCAAGTGTAGTTATTGATATCTGTTTTTTACTTGCTGGATATAGCATCACCCATTCCAGAGAACCCCTTCATCGAGCTGATCATCTAATTTACCACGATCAAGGAGTTAAAGCATACAAGATATGTATAACAGACAACTGGCAAAGCAAACCCAATTCCTTCAAAACAGAAGCTAAAGTGTTGTCAGTGTATACTGGAGATTATTGGAAATGGGTGGATGGACGAGTTCACTTTTCAATAAAAAAAGACAGCCTTGGAGGTAAGCCAAAATACAAGCCAGGAGATATCTTGATGGTAAGTGGAAGTCCTCGCGTCATATCTGAAAATCATTTACCAGGCGGATTTGATTTTAAGGTCTTTTCAAAATTCAAGAGAATCTATCATCAATCCTTCACTGATAACGAACATATCATTGACTTAGGACAGCATGATTCTTACTACTTTTTAAAAAGAGCAGCGGGCGAAGTAAGGACATATGCCCAACATGCCTTAGAAAAATATCTAAGGAGCCCTACTGCCTATGCCATGATCTCAGCTTTGGTGCTTGGTGTAAAGGATAATCTCTCAGATGATATGGTAAAAGCTTTTTCTGACACTGGAGCAATGCATGTGCTGGCGGTTAGCGGATTGCATGTTGGTATCGTATATCTACTCTTGTCTTCCTTATTTAAGCCATGGGAGAATAATAGAAAGCTTACAGGACTACTAAATGTTTTCGCAATTCTTGTGCTTTGGACCTATGCATTTGTCACCGGATTAAGCCCATCAGTTTTGCGAGCGGTGTTGATGTTTACTGTTGTATTAATAGGTAAAGTAATTCAGCGAAAGGGAAATGTTTACAACAGTCTGGCCATCAGTGCATTTATCTTAATTCTTTTTGAACCCTATTTGATCACTTCAGTGGGTTTTCAATTATCCTATTTGGCCGTTTTGGGCATTGTATATCTCCAACCCCGATTCCAACGCTGGTGGGAACCGTCAAATAAATTATTTGAATATATCTGGTCGCTAACCTGTGTGGCTCTTGCTGCTCAATTGAGTACCAGCTTGTTAGGATTATTGTACTTCCACCAATTCCCTACCTATTTCTTTTTAAGCAACTTAATTGTAATTCCTTTAAGCGGTTTTCTCTTAGGATTAGGTTTAGCAGTGGTTGTATTTTCTAAAATCCCTTTTATCGCCTCAATCATAGCCTTGGCTCTAGACTATGCTGTAGATCTGGTTGTATTCTTATTAGGAAAAATCGCCTCCCTTCCGCTGAGTGTCTTCAACAGTGTTTACCTCAGTCCTCAGCAAACTCTGTTGTTGTATGCTTTTCTCATAACTGCTATAGCATATTTTCACTTTGGCAAAATTCGCTGGCTATACCTTAGCACGTTGTTGATCATTGGATATACTACCTCAGTATTGCTGCGGAAGCCAACCTTATCACCATCAAATATTCAGATATACGCTCTTGGAGAAGGCTTAATTACCTCATATTCTCATGAATCAAGTCGCCATCTAAAACCATTTGATTCAAATAAATCATTGAACATCAAGTATTTAAATTCTCATTTTCTTCACACAGGCACCCATGATATAAAGATTGATACACAAAATCATTTTATACCATTGTGGGATGGCGCAAAGGCCTTTGTGCGTTATGGAAAGACAATAATCCTCGTTGATAAAATGCCTCGAAATACGTTCAGCGTTCCGGTAAAAGCCGATGTGATTATCATTTCCAAGAACTATAGAGGACGTTCTTTTGAAGTACATCAATGGATTGATAGCCCTCAACTAGTGATTGAAGGATATAAAATTCCTTATTATTGGCGAAAAGAAGTAGCTCATTTAATGGAAAGAGGTTCCAAAATCCACCTCACTCAGGTTGACGGAATTCTTAATCTATAATTCTAAAAAAATACATTATGCTTGTAATCAATGAAATAGTTGACAAAGTTGGATACATTACCCTGAATAGGCCTGAAAAGAGAAACGCACTAAGTCCAGCACTTATTGAGGATTTACGTCAAGCTTTAGTAGAAATGGCCCAACGTGAAGAGGTGCGTGTTGTAGTAATTAGATCGCTTGGAAAGGCGTTTTGTGCAGGAGCAGACCTCGAATACATTCAAACCTTGCAGCATTTTTCTTTTGAAGAAAACCTTCAGGATTCTGAAAAACTAAAATCACTTTTTCTTGTAATGCATGAATTTCCAAAGCCTATAATAGCACAAGTACAAGGACCGGCCTTGGCTGGGGGTTGCGGACTAACCTCCCTATGCGATATAGTCTTTTCTGTTCCAGATGCCACCTTTGGCTACACTGAAGTTCGCATAGGATTTATACCTGCGCTGGTAATGGTATTTCTAATTCGAAAGATTGGAGAGTCAAGAGCACGTGAATTGTTGCTCGGAGGAGCGCTCATTAATGCCTATGAGGCAAAAGAATATGGATTGGTGCATAGAATAACTGGTGCTGAAAGTTTAGCAGAAGAAGT
>DAINOB010000167.1:0-5557 GCA_036735585.1 Cytophagales bacterium
GCGAAATCATAATAGAAAAATATAGAACAATAAAACCAAAGCTCCAGAGGAGCGACATCATACTAGTACCCCACCTGAATATTGCTGTAAGAACCAGTTATAATAACTGTAGATGCAGGGTTTGATTCTCCGTAGGCAATGTCTACACTGGTTCTGTTCATTTTTTCAACCACATTTCTATTGATGATGTTACTCTCAGGATATTTGATATTTCCAAACTCCATTTCAGCCTTTAATCGTAGTGGTTGTTTTTCAGTTATGAACAACTTAGCATTAGAGAATGAAGCCAGCAATTCCAGCGGTTCTTTATTCGAAGCGTTGACATATATTTTGGCATTGCTCACATATTTCATGGTGACATTTGCTTTACCTTTAAGATGATTTACGTCAAATCTGCTCGCAAAACTCAAGGTAGCATCCAGCGTATGAACCTCTTCCAATTCTACTTTCCCATATTTAGAAGTGAGATCGAGTTTATTTGATTTTTGGATAATTAATTCAGAAAAGTCATCAGTAATAGTAGCTTGACCTACAGCCTGTAAATTGGCTTTGGAATATTCAATTTTCAGCTTTCCTTGATCCAAGGATTGCACTTGCATGCTGCCAAAGCCTATTTTTATATCTGATTTGCCTTTAAGCTGGTCGGTTTTAATATGCCCATAAGTGACATGCAAGGTTTGTCCACCCTTGTGATTCGCTAGATATAGATCTCCAAAGGTCAACTTTACCTTCACGGGGTTATTCTCAGGCATGGTGACAGTGTAATTTACTTCCAGTCGATCATTTTTATTGTTGCTGATGTTCGAGGGTAGTTTTGTAAGCATTTTCACATTGCCAGCTTCTTCTATTAAATCTATTGTGATGTTTTGAAGCAGTTTTGTGGCTTCTTTTTCATTGGCTCTCACCACTTTTACCTCTATTTCTACCAGCACTTCTCCAGCGCTACGAGAGGTATTGATATGGACTTTCCCAAACTTATTTTCTATGTCTACGGTGCCTGTTTCACTCAGCGATAGTTTTTTGTTTATCGATCTGGATAGCTCAGTGGCAGCGCTTAGCGGCTGCATGATGGACCATAGTCCAACAGCTAAAAGAAGTATGTAACGGTGGTTCATGATTTTCTTGGTATGTTTTGGTGTCATGGATTGTTAGGCGGAAACCTTATTTTCAGAAGAAGGAGAAAGATTTTCAGGACTTTCTATTTGTCTCAGTCTTTTTAAGATATCCAGCTGTTTGTTCAACAGGTCAATTCGCAGCATGAGATTTTGACTCATGGCATCCAACACGGAGTTTTTGTTGGCTGCAGCTGGCAGCTTTACCTTTAAGGATTGATAAGCACTGTCAAGCATATCCAACTCGGAAAGTAACTCTGCTGCAAGTTGGGGATCATCCTGGAGCATGGAGGCTAGTTGAATTCTTTTTTGCGAAATCTGATTGGAAAAATAGGCTTCTGCTTGTTCTAATTGAGCATCCTGAAAGACTTCAGCTACTTCTTTGGAAGATGACTGAAGCTGCACGCGCTCTAAAAGCAAATAGGCAGAAAGCGCCATAAATAGAACTGCTGCGGCACTCCAGTACCAATTCCTGTTAGGCAATTTTTTGATTTTTGTTTCAGGTTCAAGCTTCGCCTCAATCTTGTTCCACAGTGCGTCCGTAGGCTCAGGACCTTCATTCCAGGCCTCTTGATTCGCTTTTATAAATTCTTCTAGTTGATCCTTTTTCATGATAAACTCATTGGTTTCAAAATCTTTTTTAGTCGCTCTTTGGCTCTCAAATACTGTGATTTAGAGGTGCTTTCAGAGATATTTAAGTATTCTGCTATTTCTGCATGATCATAACCTTCAAGCAAATAGAGCGTGATAATCACTCTATATCCTTCTGGTAATTCTTGAATCGCTTTTTTGACTGACTCCACCTTGTAGTGTTGCTCATCTGACGAATCATCTATTGTCTCTTCCAAAAGTTCCCCCATTGGACCTACATCTTCAAAGCTCATTTTTCTCTTTCGGAGAGCGGTAAGGGCCTGATTGATTACAATCTTCTTTGCCCATGAACCGAATGAACTCTCACCTTTGTAGAGGTGAATGTTTTTAAAAATGTTGAGAAATGCCTCTTGAACTGCATCTTCAGATTCAGCCTTGTCTTGGGTGATTTTATAGGCGGTATGCAACATGCTTTTTGCATACAGTTTATAAAGATCGTACTGTGCTTGACGGTTTCCCATCATGCACTTGTCAATCACCTGCTGATGTATGTTGTGGTAAGCTAAGGTTTCCAACATTTTTTATTTCAAGTGAAAGATGTAGACATAAAACAAAGGTTGCATCTGGCAAAGAAAAATATAAAACCATGAGTTAATTTTATCGCTACATGCCTTCAGCAATCAGTATTCATCCTTCATCAAAGCCAATTTCGGCAACTATAAATCTGCCTCTTTCGAAAAGCATAAGCAATAGGATTGCCCTGTTGTATGCGCTTGCAGGCAAGCCAGTTACGGATTTAACGCTTTCGGATGCACGAGATACTCAATTGTTGATCAAAGCACTTAGCACACATTCAGCGGTAATTGATGTAGAAGATGCAGGTACTGTGATGCGTTTTATGTTGGCTTACGCGGCCCTAAGGGGGACACCTTGCCTGATCAAAGGAACCCAAAGAATGCATGAAAGACCTATTGCTCCCTTGGTTGAGTCGCTTAGAGCTCTAGGAGCAAATTTGATATATAAGGAAAAAGAAGGTTATCCTCCTGTGGAAATTTTGCCTGGGCAGCTCAAATCACCTCTGGAGTCTCTGATCCTCAAAGCGGACGTAAGTTCCCAATTTGTGTCAGCAATCCTGATGATAGCGCCCCTCTTGCCACAAGGGCTTAAGTTTATTTTGGAAGGACAATCGGTATCATCTAGCTACATTGATATGACTGTTGCCTGCATGCAGCAGTTTGGAATAGTCGTAGATCAGGAATCGAATCATTTCAATATTTTACCACAAAAGTATCAGCCAAAGCTGCCTATAGCTATTGAGGCAGACTGGTCTTCTGCTGCATTTTTCTTTTCATTATGCGCTTTGGTTCCTGGATCTCAGATTACATTCCCAAGCTTGTCGCTTCAATCTATTCAAGGAGATACAATTTTACCTAAGCTTTTTTCTCCATTTGGTGTTGCAACTTCTCAGAGTCTGGAAGGAGTGCTTATAGTCAATACGGGTAAAGCATCATCTGTTCATCATGAGTTTAATTTTATACAGTGCCCGGATTTGGCACAGTCATGGATTTTTACCTCTGCTGCTTTAGGCCATTCTTGTAAAGCCACAGGGCTTGATACCTTGCCAAGAAAAGAAACTCAAAGAATTTCAGCGATTGCAGAAACTTTAGAGATAATGGGAATAAAAGTTTCTACAGATCTCACTACTTATTTACGCTCAGAGGGGAAGGCAAAATGGGATTCGCAACATGTATTTCAAACCTATAGAGACCATAGAATGGCTATGTCCTTAGCTGTGCTTGGCGCAGTTTCGCCCCTGAATTTGGAAGATGCTGAAGTAGTTCAAAAGTCTTATCCTACATTTTGGGATGCAATAGCAGAGACTGGTTTAGGAGTAGGTGCAGGGCTTTCCACGCCATTTTCTGAAAAGAATTGAGGAGCGAGTTGCTTTAATTCAATCAATAATGGCTCATCAATTTGGGCAAGATGAATGGTTCTGGCCTTGATTAATTGATCTACTGTAAGGCCTATAGCACCACGTAAATCTGCTTTATAAAGATTGGCGTCAGAAAAATCTGCTTCTATCAGTTGAGCACCAGAAAGGTCAGCCTCCATCAAAAAAGTACCAGAAAAGTCTGCTTTGATTAACATACTCTGGCTAAAATCTGCTCTAATGGCAACAGCATCTTTAAAAACAGCTCCAGTGAGCAAGGACTTGTAAAAAAGCGTGTCATTTAGTTTAGCACCAGTAAGGTTAATTTGATTGGCTCTTATTCCCGACAGGTTTGCTCCAGTTAGATTGGCATTCTCAAGATTGGTAAAATTAAGATTTGAGCCTTTGACATTGATGTATTCAAGCTTTGCATTGCGCATGTGGCACTCATACAGCTCTAATTCATATACTTTGTTTTTATTTAGTCGTTTAATGTTGCCCACTATTTTAAACATGGCTTCGTCATTGTCCCAATTTCTAAAATCATCTATCTCTTCCTTGTAGCCACGGATAAGCATCTTGTTTTCACCAAGCTTATTGATCCACAACAAGAAAATACCAATGATTAAAAGATCGAAAACAGTTCCGAATCCTTCTGCCAGTAGATTGGGTATAAAATTTTCTGCATTGTATAAAAACTGCTTATAACTAACAGTCACCACCAGAAACAACATAAAAATGAACACTAGCGTGGTTACTAGTATCGGTCTTTCTACAATATCGGAGAAGAAATCAACAATCTGCTGCTTAAGCTTTTTCATGAAGGGATATGTTAAGTTCTTCTATACAAAGACTTTTTGAGACAGATTGTTCTTTTTTATAATGGCAAAATTACCATCCTCAACTTATTCTTGAAATGTAATTCACTTCAATAACATACATAGAGCGCTTATCCTTTACTTTGCAACCTTATGGTACTATTATCAGGAGAAGGATTGGGTAAGCGATTTAATGAGCGCTTACTATTTTCAAATATTGATCTATCACTGCATGAAGGAGATCGTGTAGGTTTAATCGGTAAAAATGGATGTGGAAAGAGTACACTCATGCGCATCTTATCCCATAAACTTGCTCCCGATGGAGGCAAGGTAGTTTACAGCGATGGTGTGCAGCTTATCCTTTTAGAGCAGGATCCTCAACCTGTGGCAGGTGAAAGCCTTATGGATTTCGTGCTGAGCAGCAAAGATCCGAGGTTTAGAGCTTTAAGGAATTATGAGTTTGCCCTTCAACATGCAGAATCAAAGCCAGATCTTCTGCATAAAGCCATGGAAGAAATGGATACGGAAGACGCATGGGTACTAGAGCATGAAGCACGAAGTATGTTGGGTAAACTGGGTCTGCATGACACCACACTTCAAGCAGACTTGCTTTCAGGAGGGCAAAAGAAAAAGGCGGCATTGGTTTCGGCTCTCCTTCAAAATCCTGATGTTTTGCTTCTCGATGAACCAACCAACCATTTGGATCTAGAATCCATTGAGTGGATGGAAAATGAATTGTATAAAAGAGGGGGCACGCTGTTGTTCACTACCCACGACAGGTATTTTCTTGACAAAGTATGTACCGCCATTGTAGAAATGAGTCCTAATGGAATGCGCAAGTACAATTCAGGGTATGCTGGCTATTTGGAGAAGAAAGCAGAGGAAGATGCAGCCATGAATGCTCAGACAGCAAAATATAAAAACCTATATACCAAGGAATTGGACTGGATTCGCAGACAACCAAAAGCACGTGGTACCAAAGCTAAATATAGGGTAGATGCATTTGATGACATAAAAGAAAAAGCCTTTCAAAAAGGGAATGACTCACAACTAAAATTGGATGTGGTTATGAGCAGGCAAGGAACTAAAGTGCTGGAGCTTCAAAA
>DAINOB010000168.1:0-5547 GCA_036735585.1 Cytophagales bacterium
ACAACGATCTCAGCCTCAGGCAGCAATATATCTCCTTCTGCTTTTTCTACTTTCAACCTCTTTACTGAAAAATCACTATCCTTAACGTCAGGCTGAAAAGACTCTACTTGAACAGATGAACCTGATTCTTGGATGGCTACGGCATTTTTTCTTAGAAGCAGAACTTTGAAATCAGTAGTGATTTCAGTGATTGCAAAAGCTTTTCCAGTATAAATGGCTCGCTTTACTTTGAAGCCTGAACTCATGTCTGGAAGTTCTACAACATTGCTCACCACACCTGCTTTCAGTTTAACAGCTACTTTGCTGGAAACACTGTCGCATAATGCAGAGCTAGGCATCACCACCACTTTGGCATCAGCCTTCAGGGAAGCTGATGCTATGGCACTGGCAATGGCGGCAACCGGGCCTTGATCAAATCTTGGATCAGCAGCATGCCATACTTTTGATGCTCCATAGGTTCCTAGTTTACTCAACTCGGCATCATTGTAGGTGCCTAATACCAAAGCAATAACTTCTCCACCGGTGGAGGCTGCTACTTGCGATCCGTAACTAATGGCCTCGAATGAGGATTTCTTGATTGAACCCTCGAATCCTTCAGCAAATATTATAACTGACATATTCCTTATGATTAAATGCGTTTAACAGATTGTTATTCTTATAAAACTTTAGCTTCGTTCTTAAGCAAAGACACCAATTCCCCCACGTTAGTAGCATCGATCATTTTACAAGCACCTTTAGCTGGTGGAAGCTGATATTCTGATACTGAAGTGGAAGAAGTAGTACTGGTAGGTTCTACCACTTGCAAGGGTTTGGTTCTTGCGGACATAATTCCTCTCATATTGGGTATTCTCCACTCGGCAATAGGTTCTTGGCAACCTGCAACCAATGGAAGGTTAACTTCAAGATATTCCTTGCCACCTTCTATCTCGCGGGCAAGTGTGGCTGTAGAGCCTTGAACATCTAATTTCATTACTGGAGATACTGAAGGCCATCCCAACAACTCACCTACCATTCCATGGACTTGACCTCCGTTAAAATCTATAGATTCTCTTCCCATGAGTACCAAATCGTAAGAGTTTTGATTGACAATATGGGTAATCTGTTCTGCTACAAAATAGGCATCTGAAGCTTGAGCATTTACCCTGATAGCGTCATCCGCGCCAATGGCCAGTGCTTTACGTATCGTGGGTTCTGCCTCTGCTTCTCCTACATGTAGCACCGTAACAGTGCCTGCACCCGCAGCATCGCGCAGTTCAATAGCCCTAGAGAGTGCATACTCATCGTAAGGGCCAATCACGTACTGTACATTTGCACTGTTAAACTTTGTATTCTGATCTGTGAAGGCAATTTTTGTGGTGGTATCTGGTACGTGGGTAATGCAAACTAGTATCTTCATATGCCGAATGGATGATTAATATTTTTCAAATAAAGTGGCAATTACATAATCCCAAAAGTCGAACAATGGTTCTACTTACGCTGTTTTTTGGAATCAAGCTCGAAATTAGTCATTAATGCCTAAAACAAAAAAATGAATCCCGATCGACTTAAATTACTCCAAGACCTCATGGCTACTCAGCCTCAAGATCCCTTTTATGCCTATGCTTTAGCACTTGAGATTGCACAAGAAACACCTGAAGAAGCCATCCTTGCCTTGCGTACTTTAAAGGAAACTCATGAAACCTATCTTCCACTGTATTATCAATTGGCTAAATTGCTACTAATGTCTTCACAAATTGATGCTGCTAAAGAGTGCATTCTCTGTGGGATTGACCTAGCTCAAGTACAGCAAGAATTAAAGACCAAAAGAGAGCTTGAAGCTTTATTGGAAGAGTTGGATTGATGTTCATCAAAATGGAGGTGGCTCTAATGACCCGAAATCATCCTTAATTTTATATCCACCACCTGGAGCATCTGGTTCATTAAGCTTGCTAGGCATAATTTTCCCTTCCAAGAATTCCGAACCTGCCGAGGCTGGAAAGCTTACAGGATCATAATTTTCTGCTGCCTCAAAATCTTCAAACTTCGTAAACAAGGACCTAAACCTAAGCGGTACATCTTCTAAAGAACCGTGTCTATTTTTGGCAATGATGAGCTCTGCATAATCTTTTGTGGGCATACCATCGTCCAACTCCATAATTTTGTAATACTCAGGACGATATATGAAAATTACCATGTCAGCATCTTGCTCGATAGAGCCTGATTCTCTCAAATCAGAAAGCTGGGGTTTTTTTGACCCTGCCCTGCTTTCAACCGCTCTGCTCAACTGGGAAAGAGCAATCACTGGTATGTTTAGTTCTTTCGCTACATTCTTGAGCGATCGTGAAATGGTGGCAATTTCTTGCTCTCTGTTTCCTGGTGTAGACTTACCTACCGAACTGGCCTCCATCAATTGAAGATAATCTACCACCACCATCTCCACTCCAAATTGCTCCCGCAGTCTTCGACATTTGGCTCTAAATTCTAAAATTGAAAGTCCGGGGGTGTCATCAATATAAATAGGAGCATCTGCCAATTTCTTACCTCGAGTATAAAGAGCCTGCCATTCATGGTCTTCCATATTGGCTTTGCGAATCTTTTCTGAGCTTATTTCAGCCTCGGCAGAAAGTAGACGTGTGGTAAGCTGTACAGAAGACATTTCAAGGGAGAAAATAGCCACAGGTTTTTTATGATCTACAGCTGCATTTCTGAGAGCACTTACTACCAAGGCTGTTTTACCCATACCAGGGCGCGCAGCAATAATGATCAAATCAGATTTTTGCCATCCACTGGTGATTCGATCTAAAGCCAAAAATCCACTAGGTACTCCTGATAAGCCACCTTCAGCGTTTTTACGCTCTTCCAGATTCACCAAGGCCTTCTTCATCAGATCGGCCATGCTTTCTACCTTTTTTCTCAGGTTCTTTTCAGAAATAGAAAAAATCTTCTGCTCTGTATCATCCAATAGCTTGAAGACATCTGTTGTATCCTCATAGGCATCGGTCTGCATTTCTGTACCAATAGAGATAAGGTCTCGCTTGATGGCATACTCTGCTATGATTCTGGCATGGTACTCAATATTGGCAGCCGAATTGACCTGACTAGTAAGCCGGGTAACATAAATTGCCCCTCCAACGATTTCAAGCTCTCCTGACCTCCTCAATTCTTGGGTGACTGTAAGCATGTCCACAGGTTGGGTATTGTGGAACAATCGCATAATGCCTCCATAAATTCTTTGGTGAGCTTCTACATAAAAGCTTTCAGGTCTTAGCAAATCAATTACTGCGGTGAGCGCATCCTTTTCGAGCATGATGGCACCCAATACCGCTTCTTCCAAATCTACTGCCTGAGGAGGCAGTTTGCCTAGTCCGTGGATTAAATCTCTGGTTGTTTTCCGGTTGCTTAGAACAGCTTTTCCTACACTTATTTCTTCCCCATTCATCCTACAAAGATGAACATTCACGATAGCAACTAATCCACAGCATTACCACAATTTTCCACATGGTTGCAAGCTTCTATTAGGATAGGTTTGAAGAACCAAGCTTTAATCCCTTACTTTGGCAACTCTGATAAATTTTTAACACTACTGAGTACTGGCTTACATGAAGAAAATACATCTAATCGCTATTGGTGGGGCTGTAATGCACAATGTGGCATTGATGCTCCATCGACAGAATTTTGTAATTACAGGATCAGATGATGATATTTTTGAACCCTCCGCAGGGCGGTTACTCAAAGCAGGTCTTCTGCCTGCCGAAATGGGGTGGTTTCCTGAGCGTATTACGCAAGACCTAGATGCTGTGATCGTGGGTATGCATGCTAAGAAGGACAATCCTGAATTACTCAAAGCTCAATCTTTGGGGCTGAAAATTCTAAGCTTCCCTGAGCTGGTGTACGAATTGAGCAGTGAAAAACATAGAATTGTAATTGCTGGAAGCCATGGCAAAACCACCATTTCCGCCATGATTTGCCATGTGCTCAAGCATTTGAATAGGAAATTTTCATATGTACTCGGTGCCCAAATAGAGGGTTTTGAATACATGGTGAATATTGAAGAAGATGATCCCTTAATCATCATTGAAGGCGATGAATATCCTACTTCACCCTTAGACCCTAAGCCCAAGTTTTTGCATTACAGACATCATGTGGGTGTAATCAGTGGGATAGCTTGGGACCATATCAATGCTTATCCCGATATGGACTCCTATGTTCTTCAGTTTGATAATTTTGCTGATGCCACACCCAAAGGAGGGGCTTTGATCTTTTCCGAAGATGATGACTTTGCCACTATTGTAGGGCGTAAGGAAAGAGATGATGTACAGCGATTTGAATATGGATTGCCAAAATATGAAATTAAGGAAGGTGTATCTTGGCTCATGACCACCGAGAAATTGATCCCATTGCTCGTATTTGGTGAGCACAACCTGAGAAATCTTAATTGTGCGAAAATGGTCTGCAACCGATTGGGCGTAAAAGATGAAGAATTTTACCAAGCGATTCAGACCTTCAAAGGGGCAAAAAACAGATTGGAGAAGGTAGGTGAAAAAGATGGCTTTCTTATCTATAAAGACTTTGCTCATGCACCATCTAAGCTTAAAGCCACCCTTCAGGCGGTGAGAAAACAATACCCGAATAAGCACTTAATTGCTTGCATGGAACTGCATACTTACTCCAGCCTTAATAAAGATTTCATTCAGGAATATCAAGGATCAATGGATCATGCAGATACAGGAATCATCTATTTTGATGCGCATACCTTCGACATAAAAAAAATTCCTGTGATTCAAGCTGAGGAAGTGCTTAAAGCTTTTGGCAACAAAAAACTTGAAGTTTATACCGATGCTGCTCTGCTTAAAAACCGACTCATAGAATTGACTCAACCCAATAGAGTGTTGCTGCTTATGAGTTCTGGAAATTTTGGCCAATTACAAATTGCTTCTCTTCTCGATTCTTAAAATATCCCCTATCTTTCTATTCCACATTTAATTGTACTATGAAACTCAATTTAAAAAAACCACTGGCAGTTTTTGATTTAGAAACTACAGGAACCAATATTTCCAGAGATAGGATTGTGGAACTCAGCATAGTAAAAGTAATGCCCGATGGAAGCCAGACCACACACACCCGCAGGATCAATCCCACCATTCCCATCCCCGCTGAGGCAACAAAAATCCATGGAATCAGTGATGCTGATGTTGCAGATATGCCTACTTTCAAACAAATAGGTAAGAGCCTGCATCAAATTTTGGAAGGTTGCGATTTGGCGGGATTTAATGTCCTGAAATTTGATATTCCGATGCTGATAGAAGAGTTTCTGAGGGCTGACATGGTACTGGAAATGACCAATAGAAAAGTGGTAGATGCTCAGCGTATATTTCACTTGATGGAACCAAGATCATTGGCTGCTGCTTTAAAATTCTATTGTGGACAGGAATTACGAAATGCTCATAGTGCTGAAGCCGATACTTTAGCAACTTTGGCTGTATTGGAAGCTCAAATAGATCGGTATAACGGTACTGTGCTTACTGACGCTGAAGGCAAGGAATCCGTACCTGTGAAAAACGATGTGAG
>DAINOB010000169.1:0-5541 GCA_036735585.1 Cytophagales bacterium
TAGATGTAAATGCAGCGGGCGGCAGTCCTGGCTACCGATATTCTTTAGACGGTATCACATTTACTCTATCGGATCTTTTTACTGGCCTTAGTGCTGGGGCAGGTACTATAGTGATTGCTGATAGTAACAATTGTCAATTAAGTATTCCATTTATTATTACTGAGCCTGATTCCATTACGTATGATGTAAGTGTGACACCAGCAAATACCTGCAATGCAGCTACTGGCATTGCTACGATCACCAATGTACAAGGCGGATTTCCACCTTATGAGTTCAGTATCGATGGCGGTATTACTTTCGTAGATACTTCTGTTTTTGGAGGATTGAGTTCAGGCAGCTACACTTTGTTAATAAGAGATTCTGTAGAGTGTTTGTATACTTCTCAGTTTGTAATCAATGTTCCTGGCGGCATTCAGTTGGGACTCAATCAGATGATTCAGCCTACTTGCTTTGGCTCAAATGATGGTCAGATTCGTTTGGGATTGATCACAGGGGGCTTAGCACCTTACCAATTCAGTGTTGATGCAGGGGTCACCTTTGGCAATGACTCTATATTTAGCAATCTCGTGAGCTTCTTATACAATGTAGTGATAAGAGATGCTAACAATTGCACCTACAGCTTTATTTTTAACCTTGGTCAGCCGAGCAATATCAATTTCAATGTGAGTCAGCAAAAGCCTGCTACCTGTGATTCAGCCAATGGGACAGGAATTGTGACTGGAGTGATTGGCGGTATCACGCCTTATGAGTATAGAATCAACCATGAAAATCGACCCTTCCAAACCAGCCCAATATTTGAAAATCTTCCCGCTGGAAATTATTTAGTTACAGTAAGGGACGCTACTGGTATTTGCGAAATCACCAAATTGCTTGTCATCGATGGGAATCCAGGAATTACTTACGATTTTGAAGTCACTGATGCCACTTGCTATGGCGGTACAAATGGCCGTATTCGCATATTCAATATTCAAGGAGGATTGTCGCCCTACAGAGTAAGTTTAGATACTACAGGAATGCCATTTACCATCGCAGATCAGGCTAACTCAGTTACTTTCAACAATGTGGTTCCTGCGTCTTATCATATGCAAATCAGAGATCAAGAAGGATGCATATACCGGTTGCTTGCATTAGAAGTAGAACAACCCGATTCGATTATGTTCAGCGTTCAGAATGTGCAGCCTTCCCGAAAAGACAGCGCTGAAGGAGCATTATTTATACATGACATTATAGGTGGAGGGGCTCCGTATCGCTACAGTTTAAATGGAGTCAATTATTTTGAAATCTTGCCCAGTGACAATTCTTTTGAATTCAGCCAACTGATCAAAAACTTGGCTCCAGGCAATTATACCGTGTTCATTCAAGACGATAAAGGATGTCGCAGTGCGGTACAAACTGTGGTTTACACCTATCAATTTGCCACTCGATTTGAAATACCCAATGTCTTTACCCCAAATGGTGATGGTGTAAATGATACCTTCTTTATCAACAGACTCCCTTCAAAATCGCAGATAAAAATATACTCCCGAAACGGCAGGCTGATTTATAGCAGCGATGACTATCAGAATGATTGGGATGGAGATCAATATCCGGAAGGCACGTATTTCTATTCTATGACTGTACCTAATGTGGGTGATTTTGTGGGCTGGGTAGAAATCTGGCGCTAAAGTCAACAGGGGTTTGTAATTTTGAAGCGTCTTCTTAACAAACAAGAAGACGCTTTACTTTTTTAATACCCTCATGATAAATCTTGATGATTTCACGCTTCAAAGCTGGGTAGAGGTACCCACAGGATCACATTTTCCCATTCAAAATCTACCATTCGGTATTTTTAAACCTGGTAAACAAACTCCCCGAGTAGGAGTGGCTATAGGTGCCCATGTGCTTGACCTAAGTGCGCTGATGGAGCTCGGATATTTTGATGATTTACCATTCCAGGATCCTTCTGTTTTTCATGCTGAGGTGTTGAATGATTTTATGGCTGAAGGCAAAAAGTTAACTCAAGCAGTACGAAATAGGGTAGGAGAGTTGTTGAGTCAATCAGACACCCGATTGATGAATCAAGGTCATGTTGATCAAGTGTTACATCCTCAAGCAAAGGTAGAAATGCTCTTGCCACTCCGCGTTGGAGATTATACGGATTTTTATAGCTCCGAACAACATGCCTACAATGTGGGTGTCATGTTTCGTGATCCTGCCAATGCACTGTTACCCAATTGGAAACACCTTCCGGTGGGGTACCACGGCAGATCTTCGAGCATAGTAGTCAGTGGCACCCCACTACATCGACCGATGGGACAAACCAAGCCAGATGAACAACAGCCTCCCGTTTTTGGTCCCAGTAAGCAAGTAGATTTTGAACTAGAGATGGCTTTTGTTATTGGAAAGGATTCTCGGTTAGGACAAAGTATACCTACCTATGAGGCCAATGATTATATCTTTGGAATGGTGTTGTTGAATGATTGGTCTGCAAGAGACATACAGAAATGGGAATATGTACCCTTAGGGCCGTTTTTAGCCAAAAATTTTGGTTCCTCTATTTCTCCTTGGGTGGTAACACTAGAGGCGCTGAAGCACTTCAAAGTTGCAGGACCAGTACAACAGCCTGAAGTTCTACCTTATCTCAAATGTGATCAGGAGTATCATTACAACATTCACTTAGAGGTAGGCATTTGCCCAAAGGAAGCCGAAGAAACCATCGTGACGCAATCCAACTACAGAAATATGTATTGGAGTATGGTCCAACAGCTGGCCCACCATACTGTGAATGGGTGCAATGTAAGAATTGGTGATTTGATGGCGAGTGGTACCATCAGTGGAAGTGAGGAAGGTAGCTTTGGATCTATGTTGGAGCTGGCTTGGAAAGGCACTAAGCCTGTAAAACTCAAAGATGGCAGTAGCCGCACCTTTATTCAAGATCATGATACGGTACTGATGAGGGGATATTCAGAAAAAGAAGGAGTGAGGATAGGTTTTGGAGAATTAAAAACGGAATTATTGCCGACATACCCACATGAATGACACTAAGACAAATGACGTAAAACAGTTAACTAAGAGTTGGCTGGTACATGCAATTGGTGGGTTGATTCTTACAGGCTTTGGTTTAAGTTTATTAGGTGAAGCCATCATTTTGAAGATGAATTTAGCCGATTTCCTAAGGTGGGGAGCCATGGGAACTTTAGCTCTGGTAGTATTCAATTCGGGTTTGTGTTTGGTGGTGAGAGCAGGAAGTATCCAACAGAAAATCAAGGACTTAGATAGGAATTAGCTACAGTAAATCTTTAAAGTGTAGATAGGGCTGAGGCTAATTAATATTGGACCTTTTGCCATGGCACATTATTTTATTAGGCGATTTTGGTTTTTGTCAAAACTTCTAAGCTATATTTGCTGTTCAACTTAATGTAATAAATCAACTTAAATTACCATTTTATGAGAGAACTCATTACTCCAAACAATACCAGAGTATTTGATCTATTCAATAGGATACGATCCATTCAATTGGTCATCTTATTGAGTATATTAATATTACCTTGGAAGTCATCGGCTCAGGTGTCTGATTATGTTTACACCCAAAATTTAGGAACATACACTCCTATCACGGGTGGAACTGTAGTAGGTACTACAACTACAGACGACCAAAGATTTGTAGATCCAGCTACACCTTTAGGAGGTACAGTTTTAACTGGTCCAGGCTTACCCATAGGATTTACTTTTTTTTACGGGGGTTCAGATTACGACAGGTTTGCAATTAACGCCAACGGTTGGATTTCATTAGGTCAATCATCACTTACGCCATCTGTAAATATTCAATCAACAAGTTCATACACAGCAATTTCATCCGCTTCCACTGCCACACCAAATGTTCTTCAAAGAAGGATTGTAGCTTTTGGTAGAGATCTTCAATCGCAAGCCGGAGGTGAAATTCGATATGAAACTGTGGGAACTGCTCCATCCAGAACTTTGGTGGTGCAATGGACTAATTACAGAAAGTTTATAGCCACAGGAGACTCAATTTCATTTCAAATTAGACTCAATGAAACAGATAGTTCTATAACGCTAATCTATGAAAACCCAATTCTAAACGCTACATCTACTACTGGTCAAGTTGGACTACGAGGGACCTCAAATACAGACTTTAACAATAGATCAACTACAACTGATTGGACGGCTTCAACAGCAGGAGCTATTAATGCTGCCAGTATGACCTTAAGTCAAACTGTCCTTCCTCCTTCAGGTCTTTCGTTTAATTGGTCTCCTCCACCACCTGCTTCTTTAGATGCAAGTGCCATTGCATTAGTTCTTGGAACACCTACAGGATGTGCGCCAAACACGGAAAGCATACAAGCTTGGGTTAAGAATACAGGTCTAAATACCATCAATTTTTCGGTGGATACACTTAAAATTAATGTGAATGTAACAGGTCCGACACCCCAAACATTTTTAAGTGTGATAAATACAGGTATTCTTGCAGTTGGTGATTCTGCTCTTTATCCAGTTACTAGCAGTTTGAATTTGATGTCACCAGGAGTATATAATATTACAGGAAATCTTTCTTTAATAGGAGATGGATTGGCTGGCAATAATAATTTCCCTGCAATTTCAAGAACAAAAGCCTTCACTGCCAATTCTCAGTACTATGCCGGCTTTGATCAATCAACAACTTTACCCACTGAGCTATCTGTTGTAGGATATACAACAACAACTGTAGCTGGATTCTCTGCTTCGGCTCCAAGAGCTATAAGAAGAAATCACTTTAGCGTAGGAACTCAGTCTGGCAGTGTTACTCTACCAGTGATAAACAATATTCCTGCTGGGTTAGATTTTAGATTTAACTATTCAATTAGAGAATTTTCTTCTCCTCAGCCTGCCTCTACCACTTTTGGTCCAATTCTAGTTCAGGCATCTACAGATTGTGGTCAAAGTTTCACCACATTGGATTCAATCGTAGTTAGTAATCATACGCCTACAACAGCCTTTACTTTAAAAAGTGTAAATATAGCCTCATTTGTTGGCCAGAATGTACAGTTCAGAATAGCTTCAGAGTGGGGTGGAGTTGGTGATTATTATGTCACATTAGATGATATTGGAGTTTATTCTACTGCTTTACCAGCATTTAGTTTGTTGTCTCCACCAGCTGGAACCACGCTTAATGTTCAGGGTAATTCCGCAACTTTGGTGAATATCAACTGGCAAAGAACAACCAATATTACCAACCCTATTGTAAACTATACTTGGTTGTTAGATGCACCTACAGGAAATTTTTCTAGCCCATTGCTTTCAATTCCTGCTAATAATGGAGGACTCGACACCGCATTAACACTCACTTATTTGGCAATTGATAATGCACTGGCGACATTAAGCATTAATGTTGGAGATACTGTTGATGCTAAGTGGACAGTAAGAGCGATCCGAGGTACAGACACCCTTTTTGCTACAACACCTTTTGATATAACTATTATAAGGGGTGGGTTGCAAAGTTCACTTACTGCTTTTTCGTTGTTATCACCGCCCAATGGAGCTTTAGTAAATGTGATAGGTGATGCA
>DAINOB010000170.1:0-5524 GCA_036735585.1 Cytophagales bacterium
AAATCAACGGAAGCGGGCTTGAGAACGTAATGGTACAAGCAAGCGGACAATCATTTAATATTTTTACCACAGAGTTCGCAGAGGTTTTCGCGGAGGGCAGGGGTGGGTGTTCTATTGAATTATACCTTTAAATTTTTCTGGTGATTGTAATCTTTTTCTCACCTCTTCTACCGATGCTCTGGAGACTGGTATTTCCGATTCTACTTGTGCCAGTTTGAGTTTTAGTCCCTGGGCATTGCCTTTGCATTGCTCCACAAAATCAAGATTTACCAAATATTTTCTATGACAGCGCACTAAATTTGGTCGATCTTTCACCACCGCTTCCAATCGAGCAAGCGTAAACCTGATTACCTCATGCGTCAAAAACTCCCCATTTTTGAGATAATAGACATCTAAATAATTGTCATCAGCGACTGCGGCTATAAACCAACCCTCCTTTAGGTTTAAAAGTGTTTTCCCTTGCTCGTCTTCAATAATTAAATCATGCTTGGTACCAATTACTTGCTTAGGAAGTTCTTTTGAAAGTGAGGCTGCGTCTTTTAAATTTCTTTTTAGCAAAAAGTTATAGCGTATCAGTGCGATGGCTGTAACTGGGAAAATACCTAAAGCAACAGTAGCCAATTGAAAAAACAAGAAAACAGACCATCTAAATCCAGTTTGAAGTATCCAATAGGAATAAAAAAAATTCCCTATGCCTATGAGGAAGAGCAGGCCCAATACCGAAAGAATGTGCTTCCCTACTGTCCAGTTTAATTCTTCTCTAAAGGATCGTAACTGCCCTAAAAATCCATATTCATACAAGTACATAGAGAGCATAGTAACGAGCCCATAGCCTGCTAGTATCCATTGTTTAATTGCTGTTGATCCGAGCATGTGGATTTGAAAAGGCTCAAAAAAGGACAGGAAGCCATAGATAAAGCATCCCACAATGATGGGGGTGAAGCTAAATACAGGAGCGTATCCCGAAGGGAAGGGCTGCTTTAACCATCGAATTAGTGCATTGGGCATCTATTGGTAACGAATGCCCAGACGTATATACACAAAATGAAGCAGCCATGCAGGACCTATTAAAAGGAACTGCACATCCTTGAGAAAAGAAGGTTTTTTCCCCTCGATCTGGTGACCATAAAACTGACCAATCCATGCAACAACAAACAAAATTAAACTACTCGCCCAAAGAGGAAAGTTCAGGGAATCCAATCCTAAAATTATGAAGTACATTAAGGTGCTGATCACCAACATACCTATAAATAAAATTGTAGATAGCGAGAAGTAAAAAACCAATGCCAAAGCAATGACCAAATGCACGGGCCTTATCTGTAAGCCTCCAAGCTCAGTACTGATGGGTATGGTGTAGACTAAACCTAAAATACTCAGCATGATGACCGGAACACAAATCCAGTGAATCAATTTGTTCGTGGGATTTTGATGACTTTCTGCATACTCCGCAAACCAATCATCTGCTGTTTTATTTTTAGATACCATAGCTACATCAAGTTAAACCTTCATCTTCACTTTGTCCCAGTTTTTGATCTGCCATTCTACAAATCCTGAACATAAGTGGTTGCCCTCTAGATCGTAAATTTTGATTTCAGGTGTCACCAATATGCTGTCCTGTTTTTGCAATGGTAGAAAGAGATGCTGTTGAAGCCAATCTTTTTCTACAGTGAAGGTTGCAGTAGCCCCCATTTTGCCTTGGAGATAATATTCCATCTTCAGGGTTTTGAGGATCAATCGATACTTTTTGGGATCTACTTTAGCTAGGAGCGATACCCCAGTGGTGAGTTCAGCAAGGGTAGCTAACGCACAGGCATGCAGTCCTTTAAGATGGTTAAAATTAGATCTTTTGTATGGCAACAAAACGGTAAGCCCATCGGCAGTTACCTGCGTCACTTTAAAGCCATGCACTTTGTTAAAAGGCACAAATCTACTCAGGCCCTGACTCAGCAGCCATCTATGAAAGCCTGAGTTTTGTGCTTTCTCAAAGAGGGTAGGCAAATCAAGCTTGAGCATCTGAAGTTTCTACCACTTGTATCTTGTTGATCTTATCGCCTTGCTTTATGTTATCCAATACCTCCAAACCTTCACTTACTTTTCCGAAAACCGTATGCACTCTATCCAAGTGCTGTGTGTTTTTTCGATTATGGCAAATAAAGAATTGAGAGCCTCCTGTATCCTTGCCTCTATGAGCCATAGAGAGCACTCCTCGATCGTGGTGTTGGTTATCACCTGTAAGCTCACAAGGGATGGTGTATCCTGGTCCTCCAGCTCCTGATCCCTCGGGACATCCGGCCTGTACTACAAAGTCAGAGATGACTCTGTGAAAAGTTAGACCATCATAAAATCCTTTTTTGGCGAGGTCAGTGAAGTTTTTTACGGCTATTGGGGCATCTTTATCAAAAAAATCCACCTTCATAGCTCCTTTTGCTGTTTCAATTATGGCATGCATGTTTGTTCTATTTATTAAGTTAATCCATTGATTTTATGCCTTCATTCAAAGGCTCAAATAGCGAGATAGGCAAGGCAACACGCACCTTATCCCAGGTAATGCTGAGATTTACGATGTTGTCTTTGGGGTCTAAGCTAATTTTAAATACTTCTGTTTCTTCGGCAGGACTTACAATGGCTGTAGCCACCATTACATTTTTACTTTCATCATATTTATACGCGCCCCATTGTCCCAATTCTGAGTTGAATATGACAGTCCACTTACGCTCGTTTGGGATGGTAAAAAGTGAATAAGTGCCTGCAGGAAGTATTTGCCCCGCAATTTTTACTTCTCGAGTAAAAGTGATTTCAGTAGCTTCATTGGCTCCTGTGCGCCACACTTTTCCATAGGGCACCAAGGCACCAAAGATATCTCTGCCTTTTTTTGAAGGCGCACCATAGGTGATTTTAATATAAGTGTCCTTGTACTTATAATTTGTCATAGCCAGTGGGCTAGGCTTGGATTCATTTTTCTTTTGTGCCATTGCGGAGGCAGCGACAAAAAGGAGGCAAAGAGCTATTGTAATTTTATTCATGAGCATAAGTCGTTAGGTTTCAAACCTACAAAAATTAAACAAAAGCCAAATAAAGATTCAGCATGGTGATTTACCTATTTTTCTCCTTTCGCGCAGCTCTCTTATCCCGCAGTCTTTTCATAGGGTCATATTTGAATTTGACCTTTCCTTGATCATCTGATTTGGCATGAAGATAAATGCTAGTGCCTTCTATTTGAGCGGTGTCGGCTATTTTGCTCAATGCGTCAGGATGTATTTTAGATAGATTGCTGATGGGAATTCTTAGATACAAATCAGTTTCTCCACTAAAACCGTAAAATCCATTCATTTCCATTTTCAAGAGGTTGGAATGAATGACGAGGTTGCTAAAATTCATATTTCCCTGTTCTATAAATATAGTATCGCTTAGTTCTGAAAAAGATACATTTTTAAAGTCTCTGTTTTTCATAAAGAAATTTTGAAGATCCATTACAGGCACAAAACCCACCAATTGACCATCTTTCAATCGCACAATCAAGCTGCCCTGAAGACTTTGCCTAATAGGAATCAAGGAAGAATTGATCTTTCCCGTTAGTCGCACCGTACTTCTCAGATTTCCCTTGAGTTGCTCATGGTTGATTACACTTTGGCCAAAGTTTTCAAAATCGTGAAAGAGCTTTTGCACATCGAGATTGCTCATTTCGGCATGCAGATACAAGTCGTTTACTTCTTTATTGCTCCCTGCTATACTCCCTGTCAAGTTGATTTTGCCAATTCCATGATCGAGCGACATACGATTGAGCTGCCATCTGCCTGGGCTGGTTTGTATGTCAGCCTTTACATTTTTGGCGGTAAAATTTCTCAATGTTAGGCTTCCAGCTGTAATTTTTAGTCTCATGTTGCCTTGCTGTAATACCTTGTCAATTTTCTTCATTACCGGCAGATCGCCATACTCAACCAGTGGATTGACCTTGGTGGTAGTTCCAAGGGTATGTAGAATGCTATTCAGATCCAGGTCATGACAATAGACGTCCAATTTCATCTGCGCACTTTCTGGATCACTATTTAAAAAGTTAAGCAAGTGCTTGGCTTCCATATTGGCTCTAAATCTGTTGCCTTCTATTACGCAGCGAATGTTTTTTGCACTTAAATCTGTTTTCTTAAAAAGCACTTCCCCATTGATTTGATTGATTGACAGTTGCTTAGGCTTGTATAGCAGGGAAGCATGCTCGATCATCACTTTGCCATCAATATGATCAAGAACATTGTTATTGCCGATGAGCGTGGTTTTAAATTCTAAATCAATTTCAAGATGCCCAGCTATAGGTTGTAGTGTACCAGATTTCACAAAGCTAGCCGCATGAGCTAGGCTTGAATGACTTTTAAGAGTTCCTGAAATTGAAATCGTATCTAGTCTGCTGATATTTACTTGAGGTGCTACAAAGTCAATACCTTTCCATGTAGCTTTTAGATTATTCAAGCTAATCATTGCATTGGCATCCGAAGGTAGTTTATAACTTAGGTGTTGATTGGTAAATTGTGCTGTAACACTTACCCGTTCCAATACATGACGTTGAATACTCACTTTTTCATCCATAGCCAACTGCCAATTGATGCGTACCGCTGGCTGAACATTGCCCTTTGGAACTACAATTTCAAAAGCCACGTCTTTCAATTGATGAGCATTAAATTTTGAGAGCTTCTCCCTAAGATAAGGATTGAGCCAATCCAATGCGTTTGTATAACTAATGTCATCTATGCCTCCTGTTAAATGAACTGTTTGTAGGCTGTCAAGGGAAAGCAACACGGTAGCAGGAGTCTTGTTGAGTCCCAATTTTACTTTTTCTGATTGTAGATGAATTCCTGAAAGATTGGGCAAGAGTGTAATTAGCCAACTTCCTTGAATAGGGCAGTTTTGAAGAAAGCCACCCTTTGCTGGATTAAACTGCAATTGTTTGGATAATAAGTTTCCTTGCAAATAAAGTTTTAACGTATCCTCCTGAGCTTTCAACTTGATGGTGGCCTTCTCAGATTCCAGATGGATGATTTTGCCTTTAGTATGATCTTGGTACTTAAACGAAAGATTTTTTAGAAGAACTCTTTCTGGAAGGTGTGATAAGTTGGTGAAAGCTCTGCTGGTTTTTGTCTGTGGATCTGTGGTAGCTAAAGTATCTTTTTCAAGATGTATAAATCCATTTTCTAGGATCAAACTTTTAGGTTGCAAATTGCCTGAAATCAACTGTTTGATTGAAACCGAGATGTACAAATGCTCAAGGTAAAAAACAGTATCAGTCAGGTGAATTAGATCTTTGGCTAGTAAGTTTTGTGCATGCAGCCCTATAGAAGGAAAAGTGCTCCAGAGATTCAGAGAAATATTGTCCACATGTGCTCCTTGACGCACTTTTGAATCAAGTTCTTCATTCAGTAGATTTAAGAAATACTGTTTACCAGTGTAACGCCAAGTCACAAAGCCTCCAACCAGTATAGCGCTAGGAATTACAATGATTAAAATCCTTATGCTTCTTTTAAAGTTCATAGATGGA
>DAINOB010000171.1:0-5512 GCA_036735585.1 Cytophagales bacterium
GATTTCCGTTTTCATGCCAGTGTTCTACCATTCCATGCAGAAGTCCTTTTACATAGGGCTCTGATCGTTCTTTATTGCCATTTTCATAGTAATACATCCATGTTTTGGCAGGAAGGCTGTCTACGAGGAAAGTGTTGAAATTCAACTTGCCATTAGAAAAAAACCGTTTGTGCTCAATATTTCTTTCTCCATTGCTGCATTGGAGTTCATCTTTAACAGTTCCACCAGGATAGTAGACTTTATTTAATCCTGTTTTTCTGCCTATGACATAAGTGTATTCGAATTTTATCGCCCCATCATCATAGTATGATTTATTGATTCCATGCAGTAGATTTTCTTTGAAGAAGCCTTCTTTTATTTTAATTCCTTGTTCATTATAGCTGAAATAGGAACCTTCCTTGCTGCCTTTTTGATTGTTGGCTTCCGTATCCAGCTTGCCATTGGGATGATAGGTTTTAAAGAATCCATCCAGATCACCTTTTACGTAATTTTCCTCTGTACGAAGCACTCCAGTAGGATAAAACGTTCTTGTAAGTCCATTGGGTAAGTTGTTTTCATACCTTATTTCTTTAGATAGATTCCCATTAGGATAGTATTCTTTGATTAGGCCTTCTGGTCTGCCATTGACAAAAGCTCCTTCTGTACGAATAGAGCCATTTTCATAATAGGTATTGAATTCTTCAGCGAGTTTATCTGCTACAAAAAAACCTTTTTGAAGAACTACGCCTGACTCACTAAATACGGTTATTGGACCATTTTTAACATCTTCTTTGAAGGTAGCTTTAAGTTTAGGCTGGCCATTGGGATAAAATTCTTCGTAAAGGTCGGTCTTCATCCCATTGATAAAATGGGCGGTTGCTGCCAGTTTCCCGTCAGGGTAAAATCTTTTATAAGGCCCGTGAAATGTTTCCTTGTCTTCTTCTGAAACAAAAAACTCTTCGTACACATTTTGACGTGTAGAGTCAAAGTAGGTGAATACTTTAACTTGTGAAAATGCTGCTACACTCATCAGAGAGCATAGCAGCATGGTCATTAAAAATGCACGAACTGTCATGAAATTATTTCACTGACTCAATCACCATAGCAGCGGCACCTCCGCCTCCATTACAGATGGCGATCAACCCAAAGCGACCACCGTTAGTCCTCAATACATTGGCGGCAGTACCGATGATACGAGCTCCAGAAGCACCAAGAGGGTGCCCTAATGAGATAGCTCCTCCAAACTGATTTACTTTAGCAGCATCTGCCCCCATTTCCTTGATAAAGGCCAATACTACAGAGGCAAAAGCCTCATTGACTTCTAATACATCGATATCTTTTAGGCTTAAACCTGCTCTCTTTAATGCAAGTGGAGCAGCCAATCCTGGAGCGGTGGTAAACCATTCTGGCTCATGTGCGGCATCTGCATAAGAGACAATCCTCGCTATGGGCTTCAAACCTAGTTCCTTTACCTTTTCCCCGCTTGCCAGTACCAGCGCTACTGCACCATCATTCATGGTGGAAGCATTGGCGGCAGTGGTGGTGCCATCCTTGGTAAAAACAGGACGTAAAGAAGGGATTTTGTCAAACATTACCTTTTTATATTCTTCATCCTCAGTCATTAGGACAGGATCACCTTTTTTCTGAGGGATGGACACGGGCACAATTTCTTGAGCCAAATAACCCTTTGAGGTAGCTTCTGCAGATTTTTTATAGCTGTTGATGGCATATTCATCCAGTTGTTCGCGGGTGATACCCAGTTTGGCGGCTGTGGCATCCGAACACACGCCCATCGCCATGTGTCCGTATGCATCTACTAATCCATCCTTGGCCAATCCATCTATGATTTGTCCATTGCCATATCCATATCCAAATCTCGCCTTATCGAGATAGAAAGGGATATTGGTCATACTTTCCATACCTCCAGTTACAACGATATCAGAAAGACCCAACTGTATCTGCATGGCGCCAAACATGGTAGATTTGGTACCAGAGGCACAAACTTTATTCACAGTAGTACATGGAGTAGAATTAGATAGTCCAGCTCCTAAAGCCGCCTGACGAGCGGGGGCCTGTCCAAGATTGCCAGAGATTACGTTTCCAAAAAATACTTCTTGAACCTGATCAGGACTTATAGCTGCGCGCTCTACAGCTCCTTTAATGGCCATGCTACCCAATTGAACAGCAGAAAAACCAGATAATGCACCACCATAGCTTCCCAATGGCGTACGTGCTGTAGATACGATAAATACTTCTTTCATGGTGTTTTGATTGTTTTTGTGTCTAACTGATTGGACATCTAAATTTAAAGATGGTATGCAAACCTAACCAATCTAAAGTAAAAAATTGGTATCAGAATCGTTGAAATTATCTGGCAGATTACCAATCCTTTAAAGTTTTGTCTTTGGGCTTAGTGGGCTCTTTTTTAAGCTGTTGCAAATATTGCTTTTCGCTATTCTTCATGGCATCCAAAAGCATTTTTGCCTTTTCCTCCGAAATGTTTATTTCTTTAAATTGTTCCTCCTTGGATTTTGGCTTTGGTTGAGCCTCGTCTTCACTATTCTCATCCTGCTGGCCTTGTTCCTGTTGCTGCTCCTTTTGATCTTGTTTCTGATCCTCTTTCTGGTCTGGCTTTGATTGGTTTTGCTCTTCCTTTTTTTGTTCTTCCTTCTTTTGGTCCTCTTTCTTGTCGTCTTTGTTTTGATCTTGTTTCTGCTCTTGTTGTTTTTGCTTTAAAGCTAATTCGTAATTGTATCTGGCTTCCTCATTATTAGAATTGGTCAACATCGCTTTTTTAAACATTTCAAGTGCCTGATCTTTTTTCTGCTGCTGTAGTTCCAGCAACCCCAATTGCTGCCAAGCCACAGAAGAAATTTTCTTGTTGCTGGATTGACTTGCTTCTACATAGGCTTGTCGTGCAGCAGGGAAATTCTCCATTCTAAAGGCTGCATGACCTTTGTTCAGCCATATTTCAGGTTCTGAGACCTTAAAACTATCTGTAAGTATTGTATAGTGTTTTAGTGCCTCTTCAAATTGATCTTGCGTGTATGCTGCATGTGCGAGTTTCTTTTCAGCATTGATCCGAGCAATTTTATGTAATCCTGAAGTCTTGGATGAATCGTCTCCACCAATGCTTAAAAACAACAAGAAGGCGATCACTAAACCTTTCATAAGCGAATCACTTTAACTTTGAGCAACAAATCCATAGCCATTAGGCCAAATGCAAGCAAAAGCGGAAGCAGGTATTTGTTGGTAGACACATCAAATTTTAAGGCACCCTTCACCACACCTTGGTACTTTTGAATGGTATTCACCAATGCCTGTGCATCGTTTGCGCTTTCGCTGATTTCGAAATAATTTCCACCTGTTTCTTTGGCAATGGACCTGAGCGAAGCAGATTCAAGTTTGGTCACCACTACTCTACCCTCTCTATCTATTTTGTATCCATTGCGTGTCGGGATTTTTCCGCCCTCCTCTGTCCCAATGCCTACAGTCAGCAATTTTACACCCTTTTCTTTTACAGCTTTCACTGCTTTTTCCGTATTGGTACCGAAATCTTCTCCATCACTCACGAGCACGATTACTTTAGAAGCATTTTTATCAGGATTGCTCTCCTGCTCTTCTTTAAACAACTTTTCCATGGCCATTTCTATGGGTGGTCCAAAATCAGTCCCTGCCATAGGGAGCAAATCGGTACTTAATGTCTCTATGAACAATTGAAGTGCACCTTGATCAAAAGTGAGGGGACATTGCAAAAATGACTCCGAGGAAAAAATGATTAACCCTATTCTGTCTCCTTTGAGTGAGTTTACGATGTTTTTAAGTGAAAACTTAAGTCTGGCCAATCTCGAAGGAGCAATGTCATTGGCATTCATACTTTCAGATAGGTCAATGCAAAACATCACATCCCTTCCTACTGCTTTCATTTCTTTCTGCACCTCCCCAAACAGTGGCCCCATCAAGGCTACTATTATCAATCCAGTGTAAAGTACACGAATGACCAATTTGACCAAAATCAATGAGGTATTTACTCCTAAACGCCAAGAAATGAAGACATTACGAAGAATAAAGACAAGGTAAAACAGCACAAAAGCTGCGACAAAAAGGTATTCGGGTGTAGAAAAATTACGATACCAGCTCAAAATTATATTTGTTTTTTATTTTGCCTCCTTGCCATTGTGTGGCAACTATGTACAAAGATGATGAGAGCACAAAAATACACACTAAAGGACAAAGTAATAGCCACCAAGCATGCATAGAAGATTTTGCATATAAAATCAGTCTACCCCAGGTAACCCAATCTGCTGAGGCACCCATATCCAAAAAACCCAAAGCTGCTTCCGCCAACACGGTGGAGGCAAATCCATAGGAGAGCAAGGTAAACACCAATGGCCACAGGGCTGGTAAAATGTACTTTATTAAAAGGTGCTTATGTGTAAAACCCATAGCTATTCCGGCTTCCACATAGGGCTGCGCATTCAATTTCATGGTATCTGCTCTTAATATTCTGGCCAAAGGTACCCAAGAGGTAAGCCCCAAAACGAGTATGAGGGTTAGCATTCCAGTTGGGAGAATTGCCAATGCGACAAATACTATTAAAAATCTTGGTAGCACATTCATAAAGTCTATCAGAGTGTCCAAGCCTTTTTTTATATTAATGGTAAATGCGACCTCTCTAAACATAAAGCGCAAAAGTAACCCTAGGAATAAAAGCAAAAGCGACACAAAAACAAGATTTACGGGCCTAAAAGGCAATGAGAATAGATAATACCCGACTGCTAAAATGGCGAAACAAAAGAATAAGAAGCTCCAAAGTCTAATCTTCCATTCAGCAAAGTGTTTATATCCACTTAGAATACCTGCTGGAATGCCAATAAGCGCAGTGATACATAAAACACCTACGCCCAAGATCAGATGAAACCCGCTAGCATTGTACAACAGAATAGCCACATCCCTACCCAAATGATCTGTACCTAAAAAATGGCCCTGACTCAAAGGGGGCAACAAAATAGAATCGGTAGAAAGGCCTGCAGGGGCAGCTATGGGCAAAAGAAAAGAAAGTAAACCAATACCTACAAACAAACTCAAGCAGCCAACAGCACCATAGAACTCTAATGATCTTGAAGAATTTGCTCTTGACATTGGATTACGTTCTTGGATCAATGGTACGATAGAGAACCTGCATGAGCTGCCAAAGAAAAACAACGGAGGCGGCAACCGCTGGAAAAATCCAGAGTAAGGTATTGAAATCACGTTGAAGATAGGCAAGGTGCATAAGCCTGCCCAAACCCGGTATAGAAAATAGACTTTCCAAAACCAATGAACCTGTGAGCATACCAGGAAGTATCAAGGCTGAGGCAGTAAGTGCTGGGAAAGCTGAATTTCTAAGAATATGCCGATAGATGATCGCCTTTTCTGACAAGCCTTTTGCTCTGGCAGTTCGCACATATTCTTTGGACTTTTCTTGTTCAATTGCCCCTCGCCAAAGAGCCGCCATGTAGGCTGAGGGCATCAAACACAAACAAAAAGCGGG
>DAINOB010000172.1:0-5414 GCA_036735585.1 Cytophagales bacterium
GGTAACACAAATATTGATGGCACGCTGTACTTGTGGGTACATGAACCTGGTACCGTTACTGGCGGAAATGAGGATTATTTAATATACAATGGAGTTGGGGATGTGACACCTCCCGCCCATGCTGGTACGCTCACCTTTTCCGGCAACATCGCCTCAGGTCAAGGATTTTTTGTCCGAAAAACTGATCCAGGAAACGAATCCATCTCCTTTACCAATGCCATGAGGGTTAGGGGAAATAACAATGAGTTTTTCAAGCCTGCGCAATTTCAGGGGATTAAGATCAAATTGGCTGCTTTTGACAGTACGGTGTATAATGAAACACTGATAGCTTTTATGCCCGGAGCTAACGACACCGTTGATCGGTTGTATGATGGAATAAAACTTCAGGGAAATGACAACATCAGTCTCTACAGCCGAATGGGAAATTTGCCTTATGCCATTCAGGCTTTGGCTCCATTGGCACAACAAACCAAGGTTGTGCCCTTGGGGATCAGCTTGCTGCAAGGAAAAACCCTTCGCTGGAAAGCCACTGAAATCATCGGTATGGATTCTGGGATCACTGCCTATCTCGTGGATAGTCTTACCCAGCAGAGCTATTTGCTCACCGATACTGCCACCGTATGGACTTCGGTGATCCCGGCAGGCACGCACAACCAGCGTTTTTACTTGGTGATCCAGCCAGCCATGATTGCAGGTTTGGAGGCTCAGGATAGGGTACAAGAAGAAAGGAAATTGCTGGCTAGGGTAGAAAGAGGCACACTCTATGGTAAAGTTTACGGCACTAAACCCTCAATCATTCCTGCACAAATACAATTCAGAGATATTCAGGGACGTGTGTTGGCAGAAAGCTCACTTGTGTTGCAAGAAAATGGAGAATTTCAATTAAGGCTTCCACCTTTGGCGGGAGGGCTTTATCTGGTTCAATATGTGGATTCCGAAGGAAGTCTGACTTCTCGTTGTATCCTTGAAACTCATTAATTGATATGAAAAAACTGCTTTCTTTTCTTCTAGTAGCCTCAATTGCTGTGTCTATGGCACAAGCGCAGGTATTTGATGAACCTGATGATTCACCTTACTATATTGTAGATGGCCAAGGAAATGTTTACGATCCTGATCAATTAGGGCCAGACGCAGGACGTGGCCCAGGTGGACCTCCAGCACCAATCGATGATTATATCCCATTGCTGGCAGTTGCTGGTGCAGCACTAGGTTTTTATTATCGATATAAGAATGCTAAAATGATTTCTAAATCAAAATCAGTAGTGCAGTAGAGTGTCGCTCCTCTGGAGCTGAATTCAACTACGCCACTCCTCAATATTATTCGTGAACAACGCAATGAACCACCCTGAATACCAACAAGGGCTCCGCATTTTAAAATAAAACCACACCACTATCAATTTCCTGTTGGAACAAATCTAGCCTTGGTGGTTTTATTTCGCACATTGAATCCTAGGGAAACATAAATCATCTGGGTTTGTGCGTTGGCAAAAGGCTGCACACTCACTCCATTTTCTATGCGTGAATAAGAAGTATTGAGAAAGTTTGTGGGATAATAACACAATTGAATTTGGGTAGAATAAGGCATCTGGATTCCTAGAAAAACCATTGGCATTAGTAGGTTGGTACGATTGCTAAACCATTCGCTTGTTCGGGAAATGCGATCATTATTCTGAAATACTTTTTGTTTGTAGTTAAACATCAAATCGAGGGCAGCACCAGCAAAAAAGTAACTATCGTTGGAGAGATTACCTAGTTTTATAGCCAAGGGCACACTCAGCGCATAGGATCTAAATTTTGATTTCAAGGTGTCTTGTTCAGCGATAAAACCTACATTTTTAAGGCCCCAGCCAGTGAAAATACCCACATGTTTTCCAAAATCATTGTGGTAATAAGATCTTGTATGGAAAAAAGCACTAAAACGAAGAGGTCCTTGTATGCTTTCACCATACAGTTTACCCCTTGACGTGGAAAAAATAAGTTCAGCACCAGAAGTCCCATACCATGAAGATTGTGCTACGGTCGCTTGGTCTATGAAAAGCATAAAAACCAGAAGAGAAAGGTACTTCATAGTCAAAGTTATTTTAAGTAGGCAAGGTAACCTAAGTTGAAGAAAAACGGGCTGAATTGGGAGGAGGAAATCTTTGAGCTTACTATTTTTTTAATATAAAATTTTAAATCTCTTTCGGCTCTATACCCGGCTTTGCGTAGCTGAGTCTGCCTAGTTTCTCGGTTTTGTGGTAGGCATCCAATCCAGAACACGTGATGCTTCCTGCTTTTTCGAGATCCAAAAATCCATCTTCGGCCACCACCCCATGCGCAATCATAAGCTCTTGCACCGAGCCTATTACCATAATGGTTCCGTTTATTTCCAAGTTTATTCTTTGCTCCAATTTCAGCCCAATACGTACATAGGACTCCTCAACATAAGGAGCAGGGTTCTTCGCTGAGAAATAAGGACTGAGCTTACAGGCTTCAAACTCTGACTGGTTGTAGCGAGCGCTGGTCTGATGTGCTTGTTTGTAAAAGTCCTCTCTGATGTGGTTGAAAGTATACCAACCAGTATCCATAATATTGAGTAGGGTATGTCTATCTACACTATCGGGGCGGACAATCATGCCCATAAGTGCGGGAGTGGCACCTAAATGAAATATCTGACTAAAAATGGCAAGATTGCTTTCTTGAGTCTTGCTTATGGTGCCTACAAGGTTTACACTTTTGAATCCACTCAGCCCATTGATCAGATTTCTCCTGAAAATGGAATCCATTTGGGGGAAATCTTGAACAAGAAAGGTGTCAAACCCCATGCTACTTATTTAAGCGAACCCATTCCACCATCTATCCCTATCACCTGACCAGTAATCCATCCTGAGCGCTCATCAAGTAGAAACGAGGCGGCCTCAGCCAGATCTTCGGGCGTACCTATTTTCCCAAGTGGATGTCTTTTGGCAGAGGCTTCACGTTTTTCAGGGGTATTGAGTAGAGCACTTGCAAGCGGTGTATCAGTGAGCGAAGGTGCCAATACATTGACCCTAATTTGTTGAGGGGCTAGTTCTGCTGCTAGGCTTCTACCCAGTCCCTCTACGGCTCCTTTGGCGGCTGCTACACTGGCGTGAAACCCCATGCCTGTCTGCACAGCTACTGTACTAAAAAGCACAACGGATGAAGGATTTCCTGCTTTCAATGCTTTCAAAGATACTTGCAGGGCATTCACCAATCCACTCACATTGATTTTAAAGTCTTGCTCAAAATCTGGCAAGCTCAATCGGTGAAAAGGTTTAAGATTGATAGAGCCAGGGCAATAAACCATTCCATGCAGTTGTTCAGGAAGAGAACTCACGGCACTTTGCAAATCTGTGGTTACATCAACTTCTGTAAATAAAAGCTGAGGAGAGGATATATTGGGTTTTCTTCGGCTCCACGCATAGACTGTAGCACCTTCAGCAATCAACTGTGTGGCCAAAGCCTCTCCAATCCCTGAGGATGCACCAACAACTAGGAAATTCTTGCCTTGCTTATTATCCATGATAGTTACCTAAGTATTGCAGAAATTCTGCTTTCACACCTTCTTCCTTGAATTTCCCAAAATACTGAGCTGTAACTGTGGCACTGTTGGTATCATTCACACCTCTGGATGATACACACAAGTGCTTAGCATCTATGATGATGGCCACATTTTCTGTTTTGAGTACATCTTTTAATTCGTTGGCAATTTGTACAGTAAGTCTTTCCTGCACTTGTGGGCGCTTGGCATAATACTGTACAATGCGATTGATTTTAGAAAGGCCAATTACATGTCCATTAGATATGTAGGCTACATGCGCTCTGCCGATAATGGGTACAAAATGGTGTTCGCAGTTTGAGTAAAAGGTGATATCCTTTTCCACAAGCATTTCGTTGTACTTGTATTTATTTTCAAAGAGTTTCACTTTGGGCTTGTTGTCGGGATTTAGCCCACTGAAAATTTCTTTTACATACATTTTTGCCACACGGTGAGGTGTGCCACTTAGGCTATCATCGCTTAGATCCAGCCCCATAATCTGCATGATTTCACGAAAATGCTTTTCTATCAATTCAATTTTTAGATCGTCATCCTTTTCAAAAGCATCAGGACGCAAAGGAGTTTCATGTGAGGTTCCTACATGCTCGTCTCCTATTTCGTCTATATTAAGTCTGAGGTTATCTTGAAGGGTATTTGACAAAGTTTCTTTCTGTCTCATAAAGTGTGATGTTAAGTTCGAAACGAGGTTCGAGTTGAGATTTTATACTGTTGTAAATGACGATAGCTATGTTTTCAGCCGAAGGATTGATGTCTTTAAATTCCTCAGTGTCCAAATTTAGGTTTTTGTGATCAAACTTATCGGTAACATTGATTTTAATAATGTCACTTAAATCTTTCATATCGATCACATAGCCTGTTTCAGGATCCATTTCACCAGTCACTTCTACGACTAAGTCATAATTGTGTCCGTGGTAATTGTAGTTATTGCATTTCCCAAATACCTTGGCGTTTTTCTCATCTGACCAATTGGGATTATGCAAACGGTGGGCAGCATTAAAGTGCTCCTTTCTGCAAACGGTAACTTTCATCATATATATAAACTTTAGGAGGTATCAAATGTTTTTAGTTTATCTAGTCTTTATTAGAAAATGTTAAACAATAATTCTACAATTGAAAGTGATGTTCTTGTGATAGGTAGTGGCATGGGATCGCTATCTACTGCATGTCTTCTGGCCAAAGATGGACTAAAGGTCACTGTTTTAGAGCAAAATTACTTGCCAGGTGGTTGCACTTCTTCCTATTGGCGCAAAGGTTTTGTCTTTGAAGCAGGTGCTACCACCCTCGTTGGTTTGGGAAAAGGTATGCCCTTGCAACATCTTTGCGATACTTTAGAAATTGACCTGAAGCCTATCCAGCTGGAATTGCCCATGAAGGTACGGCTATCTGATGGCACTTGGATCCATAAGTACCAAGACCTTGAGCAATGGATAGCAGAGGCAGAACGCGTTTTTGGTCAAAAAGGTCAGAGGGAGTTCTGGACGTTTTGCAATGATATTGCTGATTTTGTATGGCGTACTTCTTTAAGGCAAAGACGATTTCCTCCAGGTAAATTATCCGATCTATGGTCTGCTGTGGCAAATTCCAATCTGGAGCAGTTTCAAAAAGCCTGGTGGTCGCTTCGTACCATGAAAGATGTGCTGCGGAAATTTGACTTGCACGAGCATACCCAATTTATTCAATACCTGAATGAGCAATTGCTGATCACCGCTCAGAATCATATCGATGAAGTGAATGTACTATTTGGCTGCACAGCAGTCTGCTACACCCAATCTCCTAATTTTTATATGCCAGGCGGCTTATTGGAATTGGTAAATCCATTCGTAAAGTATCTGGAAAATCATGGAGGCAAATTATT
>DAINOB010000173.1:0-5411 GCA_036735585.1 Cytophagales bacterium
CTGACATTTATGAAAAAATCAATCCCTATATGCAAACCGTATTTAAGTCCCCCTACGTTGACATTCAATTTCACGAAGATTCCAAAATTGTAAGCTGCGAATGGCTCACAAATCCATCAAGTGTAGAGCTCCACGAGGCAATGAACAAAGAGCTGGAAGTAGTAAAAGCACACAAAACCGGAAAATTATTCTTTGACCCTACTCACTTAGGGGCAGTAAGTCCTGACGACCAAGCATGGCTATTCGGCACTTTTATTCAAGAGGTGGTGAATGCTTCAGGATCCTGCAAAATTGCCAATGTGGTGCCCACAGATATTTTCACTCAAATGTCACTAGAGGAAGTACTCAAAGAAGGTCCGAATACTTCTTTTCAATATTTTGATAGCAAAGAGAAAGCTATCGATTGGTTAGCTTCCTGATTATATATCACAAATAATTGCTCAAGCCTTGACTATTCATTTAGTCAAGGCTTTTTTATTTACCTTACTATCATTTAAAACTCTGCCGGACAAGCGTGACAATAGTCACTTATAACGGACCAAAAGAGGTGCAATTTTGAGGCGAAGAAACTTTTGTCATGGAGATTATAGGATACTTTGCTGCCATTGTAATAGGAATTTCATTAGGGCTTATTGGAGGCGGGGGTTCAATACTCACCGTTCCTGTGCTTGTGTATCTTTTTGGAGTAGACCCTGTACTAGCCACAGCATACTCCTTATTTATAGTAGGTCTTACTTCTTTAGTTGGGAGTTATGGATACTATCAAAAAGGATTGATTAGCCTTAAAACAGCACTTGTTTTTGGTATACCCTCCATTATGGGTGTATATGCTACCAGAAAATGGGTGGTACCTGCGATACCTGAAACCCTCTTTCAAGTCGAAGACTTCACGCTCACCAAGCCCATGTTGCTGATGGTCATTTTTGCAGTTTTGATGGTGTTCGCCTCTTTTTCTATGATCAGAGGCAAGAAAAGCACAATCGCCACAGGTGAGACTGTTCAAAAATTTAATTATCCGCTCATTTTATTAGAGGGACTTCTGGTAGGTTTTCTGACCGGTCTGGTGGGAGCTGGCGGAGGATTTTTAATAATTCCGGCCCTGGTAGTTCTTAGTAAATTAGATATGAAAATGGCAGTAGGCACCTCCTTGCTCATTATTGCAGCAAAATCACTGATGGGTTTTCTAGGAGATTTGAGCAACTACAGTATGGATTGGACTCTACTGGGCATCATTTCTCTCTTGGCGATAACAGGCATATTTTTAGGTACCTGGCTCTCAACTAAAATCCCTTCTGATAAATTGAAAAAGGGATTTGGATTCTTTGTACTACTGATGGGTTTGTACATTTTATTCAAAGAATTACTCTGATGTGACTAACGTCACGAATATCATCACCGAAGTCGCGGATATTTGAATTGCAATCAAGACTCATACAATTAAAAATACATCAACATGAAAATAGAACAGATTTACACGGGATGTTTGGCACAAGGAGCATACTATATAGAAAGTGCGGGTGAAGCAGTCATCATTGACCCACTTCGCGAAGTGCAACCTTACATAGAAAGAGCAGAAAAAGATCAAGCCACCATCAAATATGTACTTGAGACCCACTTTCATGCAGATTTCGTGAGTGGCCACTTAGATTTAAGTAAGCAAACTGGAGCACCTATTGTTTTTGGTCCCAATGCACGCCCATCTTTTGAGGCCCATATAGCTCAAGACGGTGAGCTACTAAAAGTTGGGAAGCTAACCATAAAAGTATTGCATACACCAGGACATACTATGGAAAGTACCACCTATCTTCTTAAAGATGAAGGCGGAAAGGAAATTGCAATTTTCACTGGGGACACGCTCTTTATTGGTGATGTGGGTCGTCCTGACCTAGCGGTGAAAAGCGATCTTACTCAAGAGGATCTTGCTTCGCATTTGTATGATTCACTTAGAGATAAAATCATGACCTTACCTGATAATGTAATTGTATATCCGGGTCATGGGGCTGGCTCTGCTTGCGGCAAAAACATGAGCAAAGAAACCACCGACACGCTAGGAAATCAAAAACTCTTCAACTATGCCTTAAGGTCAAGCATGAGTAGAGAGGAATTTATAAAAGAAGTTACGGACGGCTTACAACAACCTCCCTCCTATTTCCCTTTGAATGTACAAATGAACAAACAAGGATATGATTCCATAGATACAGTATTGGATAGAGGTTTACAAGCTTTAAGTCCTGCCGCATTTGAGGCAGCAGCAAATGAAACAGGCGCGGTTTTACTCGATACCCGTGATCCGGAAGTATTTGCCAAAGCCTTTATTCCAAAATCCATAAACATAGGCATCAATGGCAATTTTGCCCCGTGGGTAGGATCCCTAATTCCAGATATCAAACAATCCATTCTCCTGATCACCGAGGAAGGTAAAGAAGAAGAAGTAGTAACACGATTGGCAAGAGTGGGTTACGATCATGCCATAGGATTTTTGAAAGGTGGGATAAACTCGTGGATTGCTGATGGTAAGGAAACAGACGCCATAGAGTCTATAACAGCAGAAGCATTTGCAGATCAGTACAACCAACAATCAGTAAAATTGATCGATGTACGCAAAGACGGAGAATACAAGGCAGAACATGTGGTAGGTGCAGAAAACATTCCGCTTGACTATATCAATCAACACATGGCTGAGTTTCCAAAAGAGGGTACATTTTATCTCAATTGCGCTGGAGGCTATCGCTCTATGATTGCAGCTTCTATTCTCAAAGCAAGAGGATACCACGACATGATCAACATCCTTGGAGGGTTCAAAGACCTATCGGCTACTTCTATTCCTCGTACGGCTTATGTTTGTCCAAGTACTCTAAAATAAAAAATATGAGAACAGAACATATATTGGTTGAAAACCTAAAATGTGGGGGGTGTGCAAGTACTATCAGTAAAAAGCTAGGAGCGCTGACTGGGGTTTCTCAAGTGCAGGTGGAATTGGAGGATTCAAGTGTTCATATTTCAACAGACGACTCTGTGTCAAGATACGAGCTCACTGAAAAGCTGAAATCTTTAGGCTATCCTGAACAAGGAGAAGGAGGTCTACTTGAAGCAGGCAAATCATACATCAGTTGTATAATGGGTAAAATATAACATTCACATTCTTTCAAATAATTATGATAAACCTACTATCATCATTGTTTGGTTCATCCAAGATCCAATCACTTTCAGGTCAGGAATTTAAGTCACAATACAAAGCTGAAAAAGGTGCTGTATTGCTCGATGTGCGAACACCTGGAGAATATGCCTCAGGATCGATTTCTGGGGCAAAGAACTTAGACTTTACTGCAAGTTCATTTAAATCAAACATCAGCAAACTTGATAAAGATAAGACTTATTATGTTTTCTGTAGAAGTGGTGCGCGCAGCAGCTCAGCTTGCGGTATTATGAGCGGTATGGGATACAAAGTTTTCAATCTGCGCGGTGGTATTGGGGCATGGCCAAGATAGTCGGATCGTTGATATTAACAATTCAATTACCCTCGAGCATGGCTTTGGGGGTAATTTCACTTTTACCTCACTAATAATTATCGCAAACAATGAAAATACTGATTCCCACAGATTTCTCCGTTCAAGCAGATTACGCCTATCTGATGGCACAAAAGCTTGGGGAAAAAATGAGTATTCAGGTAAATCTACTTCATGTATTACCTATGAGTGCAGAACCTTTTGATGTGAATGAAGAAAGTATCCCTGATGACGATCAAGTGGATATTAAACTTTTTCAAAAAATGAGGACCTATGCCATTCAAAAATTAGAGATGGCGAAAGTGATGTATGGAGGAGATATTCATACCCATCTTATGGCTGGCAATTTGACTGATGCTATCTTGACTTATTCTAAAAAGATGGGTGCAGAAATGATTATGATGGGTACGCAAAGTGTTTCTGGCATAAAAGATTTGATTACAGGTTCTGAAACGCAGCAAATAATTCGAAAATCAGAAATACCTGTGCTGTCCATGAAGTGCGATAGATCTGATTTGCAGATTCGCCATATTCTGCTTCTCCATGATGCTGATGCCAAAAGTGAAAAGCCAAAAGGAATGCACATACTTAAACAATTGGCCTCTTCTTGGGCCGCAAAAGTGCACTTATTGCATATTGGCAAAAATGAGATCGAACGTGATTCATCCTTGAAAAAACTAAATGATTTTGCTCAATCTATGCAGCTGTCAGACTATGAATGCCACTTTATGGTAGATAAGTCTGTTGAGAGTGGGGCAATTCATTTCAACCAGATGAATGATATGGATTTGGTGTGTTTGGGTACACATGGACGCAAAAACTGGATGCCCTTATTTGTTTCTGAAAGCAATGCTGAAAAAATGGCAAAACACCTCTACAAACCCATCATTACCTTTCATCTGATAGATCAAAATTCTTAAACTTCATTGATCAACACTGCAAAATCGTATGGAAAATATATCAAATTTATTAGAAGCACCTTGGCCTTGGTATGTTTCAGGTATGGTGATCGTAACAATCATGGCTCTTTTGCTTTTCTTTGGTAAAAGCTTTGGGTTTAGCTCAAATTTCAGAACGCTGTGCGCAGCCTGTGGGGCTGGTAAAAAAGTGGGTTTCTTTGATTTTAACTGGAAAGCACAAAGTTGGAATCTGTTTTTTCTTGTAGGAGCTTTAATTGGCGGTTTTATTACCAATCAGTTTTTAGGAGGCGATCAGCAGCCCAATCTAAACCCCGAAACACTCGCTTCCTTAGAGACATTAGGTTTTTCGGCTCAAAACGGATTTCTACCTCAGGAATTGTTTGGATCTGAAGCTTGGCGCAGTCCTTTCACTTGGTCAGTATTATTTATCGGAGGATTGTTGGTAGGGTTTGGAAGTCGTTGGGCAGGTGGATGCACCAGTGGTCATGCCATCAGCGGCCTCAGTGATTTACAACTACCTTCTTTGTTGGCAGTTGTTGGATTCTTTGCAGGTGGTCTCCTTATGACCCATTTGCTTATGCCTTGGATTTTTTCCTAATTATCTTCCCTGTCAAAACACAATTTTAAAAACAGCATGAAAAATTTGAAATTCATACTTGCAGGAATCCTCTTCGGTGTGGTAATGGTAAAATCAGAAGCCGCCTCATGGTTTCGTATCCAAGAGATGTTTCGATTTCAATCCTTTCACATGTATGGCATTATTGGGACAGCAGTAATTCTAGGTGCTGTTTTATTTTGGTTGATCAAAAAACTTAAGCTTAGGGATGTATCAGGAAATCCGATTGTGATCAATCCTAAGGAAATGAGCTATTGGAGATACTTACTAGGCGGCAGTGTATTCGGCTTGGGGTGGGCACTTTCAGGAGCATGTCCAGGGCCGATGTTTGTCAATTTGGGTTCAGGCTTCTTTCCTATGGCGGTAGTT
>DAINOB010000174.1:0-5399 GCA_036735585.1 Cytophagales bacterium
CTGCAACGGTAGGGTCAGTCTGACGAGCATACCAAAGGTTTGCGTCAGCAGTTAAATTACCAAGATTGGTCTCTTCTGTTCTTACTCTTTCTCTACGACCTTCAAGGAATACTGAAGTTTTACCAAAAATGTTACCGTCTTTGGCTATGATCACTCCACGGATAGCATCTGTGATTTGCTTTACTAATGCACCTTTAGTGCCTGCTGCAAATGCATTGTTAAAGTTACCCCAAGTAGCAACTACACCCAATGAATCTGTGGCATAAGCACCATTGATATTTCTATCAAGGTAAGGCGTAATGATCTGACCACTTGCATTAAAATCCGCAACCAATCTACCAACATATCTGTAGGTGGCACCTGCATTTAAGATGAGGGTATTGTTACTATCTGCACCTTGAGTCATGATAGGATATTGTCTGATGGCTACATCTCCCGCACGGAGTCTGTCAGTAAAGTCAGCATGAACACCATGATTACCACCTGCAATGATGATATCAACGCCTCTTAACAAAGTGGCCAATTGCTCTTCAAACTGTAACTGCTGTAAGTGAGACAATACGATGATTTTGTTGATGTTTTCAGCAATGATTAAGGAATCAATTACGGGCTGAAGAATACCTGCTAGAACAACCATGTCGTTAGCATTTCCACCAATGACAGTTGTACTACCTGGTGAAGAAATCTGAGCAAGAACTTGAGTAGTTGCACCTACGATACCAATCTTCTCCCCGTTTACCATTGCAATAGCAGAAGGAGCTATTCCCCTTTTCTGATTGTTGTTGGTGATTGCTGTATCAGTCTTAAATGCTGAGGTCATCAAGCGCTGATTGGTGTAAAGATAATTCAGGTTTGCATCAGCAGAAAAGTTAAGGTTAGCCGACAAATACGGGAATTGTGCACCTATCCATCTTCTGTCAGCTCCATTGCTTCTGATATCCACACCTATGATGCTGTTGACTTCGGTTGTTCCAAGATCGAACTCATGGTTCCCAAACACAGTAGCATCAAAACCAATGATGTTCATGATAGCGATATCAGGTCGACCATACGCAGTACGTAACTGATTTGTATTTCCTTTCCAGTATGAAGAAGCTGTAGCACGGATAGCAGGCTGAACCGCAGGATCATCTGCTGAGAACAAGAAAGGTCCAGGGATAAAGTTATCTCCAGAAGATAGTCTCAAGGTATTGGCGTATGTACCTTCTAGCGTATCGATTACTGCAGCGTATCTTGGAGCATCTTCGATGGCTTCTATACCAGCTTCAAGGTCACCAGAGTGAAGAATTTGAAGCTTGAAGGCTACCAATTCATTTCCGGCCACAGTTACCATATCAAAACGGTTGGTACCTCCTGCAAAATTAGAAGTTGGGTTGGCAGGAGTGAAAACTCCAGTTACCGGGTCTACTACGGCCACTATACGCACCTTGAAATTAGCATTATTGTTGGCACTATCCATCATTTGGAAGTTCGCAAAACGACCATTGAACCATGCATCTCCAGCAGAGGCCTTATATAAACCTGCTGAGTCAGTACCCATACCTGTGTATGGCGTAAAGTTGGTGCCATCAAAGCTGTATTGTAATTGAAACCAACGAGAAGCGGTGTTGCTATGACGGTGATCCCATCTAACATATATGTCTTTGTAACCCGTGGTAGGAATTGCAAACTCTACACCTGCAGTACCAGTGGCTGAAGCCACTGTTGGGTAAGTAGAAGAATTCCATGCATAATTGGGAGGAGAACCCGCTGTAGTATCTGTTGATCCGCCAGAAGCTGTTCCAGAGGCGTATGTAGCAGTTGTTCCACCAATCAAAGCTGCAGTACCAATACCGATAAAAGGCGTTGGAGCAGTAGTACCACCGGATATTGTAGTAGCAGAGGTTCCATTAAAATTCCAAATAGTGAAAGGAAGTATGTACTCGATAACCAATTCAGCAGCAAGCTCAGGTCTGTTGTGTCCTCCAGTAGCACCTTCATAAGATTCAGCCTCTCTAGTACCTTCTCCAGATAAAACGAAAGAAATAGCGTTGCCAGGAGTCCATGCTTTTCTGCTTACTAGATTCTGTACCAGTCTGGCAAAATTTGAAGTTCTTTCATCAGCTCCTCTACCATGTGTAGGTATAGTATTCCAAGGAGCAGGCGACCAAATTACGCTGTCATTTACAGTAGCTCTTGCAGCTATGTTAAATAGTGTTGTGTCAAATGGGTTTGAATTGATGGTGTCATGTATCTTGATAATGATATTACATGGGTTGCCATTTTTGTTGTTATCCTTTGCAAATTGGATATAAGCATTTGTGATAAATGCACCCTGTGGGATTTGGATGTTGGTAAATCTGAACCCAACAATCTGCATCGACAAAGGATTGGTTGTACTTTCTTGAACCAATTCCAAATCACTGGAATTCCAATCCTGCCTTCCCTGACCAGGTGAGGGTGAACCGGCTTGAGTGTATTCCTCCATGTCGTCAAAAGGAGTAGAAATAAATCTTGAAAGTTTGTATACCTGTGCTGAGGCACTTGATATACAGAAGGTTGCAAAAAGGAGCATTCCCATAAGCAACTTGATCTTGTGAATCGTAAAGTTATTGTTCATAATAGGTAAATTTTTTTCGCAAGGTAGCCTTCGAACATATTCTCTACGGAAAGCCATTGTTAAGCTTCGGTTAAAAAATAAGCCCATTTATGAAGAGCATGTAAATTCTAGTAGTATTTGGATAACCTAGGCTTAATATTCACTCCTACACACGCTACAAGCAGCTATTGAAGCCAAGGATATTGGTAACTTTGCAAAAAAGTAGCATTAATGCCTCGTTCATCTAAATCGAATAAAAACAGGCAAGTGGTGGGCGGTCTCATCATCTTGTTTGGTGTGCTTCTCGCCTCAGTCACTTTCTATATATATCAGATATTTTTTACCCCAAATGTTTTGGTAAAAGCTGAAAAAATGAGGTTGAAAATTCCCACAGGGGCTACTTTTCAAACAGTATTAGATAGTCTCAGTGCCAATAAAGCGCTTACTGATCCACTCTCCTTCAGCTTGGTGGCCAAAATAATGGATTACCAAGAATCCGTAAAGCCCGGCCTCTACCTTATCCCCTCTGATATGAGCAACCGCGATTTCATAAAGCTGATGATGCGTGGAGAGCAATTGCCCGTAAATCTTACCTTGTCCAACGCGAGACTGAAAATAGATCTGGTGCAAAAAGTATGTACACAGATCGAGGCAAAACCTGAGGACCTATTGGCCTTGCTACAAAATCCTGAACGATGTGAAAAGGCTGGTTTCGATACCACCAACATCTTATGCATGTTTTTACCCAATACCTATCAAGTATATTGGACATACACTGCTGAAAAGGTTTTTGAACGGTTTTACACAGAGTATAAGCGCTTTTGGACTGAAGAAAGGTTGCAGAAAGCGCAACAATTAAATCTTACCCCCATTCAGGTTTCGATTTTGGCCTCGATTGTAGAAGCTGAAACACAAAAATCTGATGAAAGACCTAGGGTGGCTGGTGTATACCTTAATCGGCTAAAAAAACGAATTCCCTTACAAGCAGATCCTACCGTGGTCTATGCTTTGGGTGATTTTAATATTCGAAGGGTGCTCACCATACATACGCAATATGATTCTCCCTACAATACTTATAAAAAGGTAGGACTTCCTCCAGGACCCATCAATGTACCAAGTCTTAATGCCATAGAGGCAGTATTGAATGCAGAAAATCATCGATACATTTATTTCTGTGCAAAGGAAGATCTTAGCGGCTATCATGCCTTTGCCGAAACTCTTGTTCAGCATAATGAAAATGCAAGGAGATACAGAGCGGCATTGAATCAAATGAGAATTTATAGATAGACAATCATGTACATCCAAGATACCCAAGTTCGTGTACGATACGCTGAAACCGATCAAATGGGATATGTGTATTATGGCAACTACCCCACCTATTTTGAAGTGGGCCGTGTAGAATCTTTACGATCTTTAGGGATGACTTATCGCGCTTTGGAGGAGTCAGGAGTGATGATGCCCGTGTTGGATTGTTTTATGAAATATATCAAACCCGCACGCTATGATGACCTCATTCATATTAAAACTATAGTGCCAGAATTGCCTGGTATTCGCATGAAATTCTTGTATGAATTAACAGTGGAAGACACCCTTATACACAAAGGCGAAACTACTTTGGTATTTGTAGATATGAAAACCTTTAAGCCGAGGTCAGCTCCAGAGCCTATGCTCGAAAAGCTGAGACCCTTTTTTAAAACATGAACACCTTTGCCAAAGGCTTAAAAAAAAGAGCCAATAGGCTATATTTTATTCTCAATCAGCGGTTGTTAAATATTCGGTATGGAGAGAAGCAAGTCTCCCTGCACGACACTATCAGACTTTTTATTTTCCATGTCAACAGCGAAGACCTTGATACCAAAGCCACCTCGGTAGCATTTAAGTTTACGCTGGCACTTTTTCCCGCTACCATCTTCTTGTTCAATCTCCTTCCCTATATTCCTATTGTCAATTTGCCCGAAGCTGTTTTAGGATTGATAGAAAGAAGTATTCCTGAGCAGTTTTATGACGCTTTATACCCTACGATCAAAGACATTGCCACCCGCAAAAGAGGGGGTTTGCTGTCATTTGGCTTTTTCCTGACCCTGTATTTCTCTATGAGTGGAATGGTGGGCATTATCACAGCATTTAACAACCATGCCCATGAAGTAGAAAACCGATCATGGTGGCAAGTACGTATCACTGCCTTGATGCTCACCTTTATGTTGGCGTTGGTGTTTGTACTGGTAGCCATCATGCTGCTGCTAGGAACAGATATGCTGAATTGGCTCACACGCACCACAGCGCTTACCACAGGTTTTGAGGGATGGCTTATTGTTATATTTCGATATGTTCTCATTGTGCTTCTCTTTTTTGTCAGTATATCCACTGTCTATTATTTTGCTCCAGCGGTGAGGGGTCAGTGGAAATTCATCTCTCCTGGAGCTCTCATAGCTGCAGGACTTGGTATACTTGCCTCTGGCGGGTTCAGCTTTTATCTGAATAATTTCTTTGCCAATGATCGTCTCTATGGTTCATTGGCTGCATTTATAGGGTTGATGCTTTGGTTTTATGTGCTTTCTCTGGTTTTGATTGTGGGATACGAGATCAATATGAGTGTAAGCAAAGCCATCAAAATCACGAAGAGGAATTTTTTCAAGCGCAAACCTTGAAATCCTTATTTCATCTATTTGGGAGAACCAAAAAAACTCTACCTTTGCAATCCTAAAAAATCGCACAGAGGGATGGCTGAGCGGTTTAAAGCGGCGGTCTTGAAAACCGTTGTACTGCAAGGTACCGGGGGTTCGAATCCCTCTCCCTCTGCTTCAACTAATAAAGCTGGTCT
>DAINOB010000175.1:0-5378 GCA_036735585.1 Cytophagales bacterium
TCATGGTTTATGTGTACCCAATTTCCCTTATAAGCTACCATTCTATCGCCATCATAAATAGCTCTACCTGCCTCATTTCCTGTAATATTGGTGTATGCAAATAGGCAATTGTATTTGATACTACTTTCTAATACCAGGGCTTGCCTTTTCAAGTACTTGTCCAATGAGAAGTGGCTTGCACTGGCATTTAAAATGATATCTGCACCTTTATGCACATGACATTCTGCGGGTCGCTTGTCACCTTGCCAGCTGTCTTCACATATTTCAATCATCACCTTGTGGCCCTTTATCGTAAACAAGGGACTGCCAAATGGAATTGAGTGATCATCAATCATTTCAAATTCTTCCAAATCTATAGGCCAGGGCTGAAACCAGCGATATTCATAGTGAATACCATCATTTGCCAAATGCTTTTTGGCAACTATACCTTTTATTTCTCCTTGGTGTAAAGCTGCCATTGCATTAAAGCTTTTCCCATCTTTCCGGTATGGTAATCCTACGAATACCCAAACAGGACTGTTGAGCTTTTTAAGCGCTTGTAAAAGGGAAAGCGATTTGGCATAGACATGATCTGAAAAAAATAGATCCTCGCATCCATAGCCTGTGATACACATTTCAGGGAGTAGGAGGATATCGGCTTGGTGATTTTCTGCTTCTTGTATAGCTTGATTGATCCTATTAAAATTTCCTTTCCAATCCAGCGGGGTTTGGTTCAAGGAGGCAAGTGAAAGCCTTAGTGTCGATGTAAGCAAGGTGCGGGAGGCTAAAGAAATTTTTCTACAACAAGGGCCCAAGATTTTTCTGCAGCGGCCTGTTCTGCTTTCTTTTTACTAAAACCAAGTCCTGTAGCCAATGGTTCTTCATCGATATAGATCAAAGACTCAAACTGCCTGTGGTGATTCTTGCCATTTTCGGAGGTTATTTCAAATCGTATTTTTTTATTTTCCTTTTGAGCCCATTCTATGATTTTACTTTTATAGTTCTGGGTGGTATGAATTAACTTATCAAAGTCGAAATACGATTTTAATAATTCCATCACTATGAATTTTCTACAAGCCTTGTAACCGAGATCGAGATATACCGCACCTACCAATGCTTCCATTGCATCACCATAAATTGAATTGGCAGTCTTTAGATTAGATTTTTTGATGTCAAAACGAACGAACTTCGCAATACCTGACTTTATTGCCAATTCATTGAGTGATTGTCTGTTTACAATTCTTGATCGTATCTCTGTGAGAAAACCTTCGTCTTTGTAAGGGTACTTTTTGAACAAAAATTCGGCAACTACTGCTCCTAAAATAGCATCTCCAAGGTATTCAAGCCTTTCATTAGACTCCTTCAGAGAGTTTGCACCATTGTGGGCTACAGAAGTATGTTGAAGGGCAAGTTTATAAAGCGCTATGTTTTTTGGCTTTTTGCCAATAAGCTGGGCCAGAAATCCTTGCAGGCTTTTATCCTTCGCATCCGAAGTGATGAAAGTTAGCTTGAATTTGGATAAAAAACTGTACAAGTTTACACTACTCTTCTTACAGCTATTGAGCAGTTGTGGCCACCGAATCCAAAGGTGTTACTGATTGCCACATCAAAATCTTTCTTTTGAGCTTGATTGAACGTAAAGTTCAATTTTGGGTCAAATGCCTCGTCATCAGTAAAGTGATTGATGGTAGGAGGGATCACTTGATTTTTGATGGCTAAAATGGTTGCCAAAGCTTCTATGGCACCTGCTGCACCGAGTAGATGCCCAGTCATAGATTTTGTAGAACTTATATTCAGCTTGTAAGCATGTTCTCCAAAAAGTTTCTGAATTGCAGTCACTTCGCTGATATCTCCAAGTGGAGTGGAGGTACCATGAACATTAATGTATCCCACCTCTGAAGTAGTTATGTGGGCGTCATTTAATACATCTTGCATAACAAGTGCCGCACCAAGGCCTTCAGGATGAGGAGCTGTAATGTGGTAAGCATCTGCTGACATGCCACCACCTATGATTTCTGCATAAATTTTTGCTCCTCTCGCTTTGGCATGTTCGTATTCTTCCAAAACAAGCGCTGCAGCACCTTCCCCTAATACAAAACCATCACGATCTTTATCGAAAGGACGAGAGGCTGTTTCTGGAGAGTCGTTCCTCTCTGAAAGGGCTTTTAGCGCATTGAAACCTCCTACACCGGCTTCAGTTACGGCAGCCTCAGATCCTCCGGTGATGATAGCATTGGCTTTACCCAAACGGATGTAATTGAAAGCATCTACGATAGCATTTGTACTTGAAGCACAAGCACTCACTGTCACAAAATTAGGTCCCCTGAAGCCGTACTTTATTGATATATGCCCAGATGAAATATCTGCGATCATTTTGGGGATGAAGAAAGGGTTGAATCTTGGTGTACCATCACCACGGACGAATTCAGATACTTCATCTTGGAAAGTCCGGAGACCACCTATGCCAGAAGCCCAAATTACGCCTATTCGATTTTTATCAATTCCTTCACTTAAAAGACCAGCATCGTTTACTGCTTCATCTGCCACGATCATGGCATATTGGGAAAAAGGATCCATTTTTCTGGCCTCCTTTTTCTCCATATAATTGGTAACATCGAAATTTTTAATCTCGCAGGCAAATCTGGTTTTAAAAAGAGACGCATCGAATCTGGTGATTGGGCCTGCTCCACTCTTACCTGATACAAGTCCTTTCCAATACTCTTCTGTAGTATTGCCAAGCGGTGTTAGGGCACCACAACCAGTGACAACCACTCTTTTTAAAACCATATTTAAAGGGGATATATTATTTCGCGTTTTGCTCCAAGTATGCTATAGCTTGACCCACAGTAGAGATATTCTCAGCCTGATCATCAGGAATAGAAATGTTAAATTCTTTTTCAAACTCCATGATCAATTCTACTGTATCCAAAGAGTCAGCACCAAGGTCGTTGGTAAAGCTTGCTTCTGGAGTCACTTCAGACTCTTCTACGCCTAATTTTTCAATGATGATGCTCTTTACTTTTTTAGCAATTTCTGACATTTTCTTAATTTTTGAGTTAATGACAAGCGCAAAGAAATGGATTTGGCGCAATATTATCAAACTAATTTTTGTGTCTCACTGATACTCAAACTTCTATATGTCCTTACACTATTACCACCTAGGTACAGATAGCCCAAGTAAGAAGTAATCACCACCTTTTGGAGCAGTTCATATCTTTGTTTTTTTATCAGCAATAGAAAATGCCTAAAAAGGAACATCTACAAGCTATTCATGATTTCAATTTTGAGGTGCTTGGTATTGTAGCCGATGTAAAAGAATATACTATGGCATGGCTTTGTGACCGGTGGCTTCATACCCAAATGGAGCGGCTTCCTGATATTACTTTTGAGTTCAAACGGGGTGAAACCATGTATATCTCAAATTATATATCAGAACACGATTTTGCTACACTAAGGTTGATCAGGAATCGAGCATTTGAGCACCAAGGTGTTCAAGTATGGCTGCTTCCAGAGTTTAGGCACTTAGACTACTTATTGTACATCAAAACAGAAATAGATTGGCCAAATGTGGAGCATATGATGCTGGAACTGAAAGCTATTAAAGGAATTACCTTCGTTCAACGACTTCATGTAGATGAAATTAAATCAAAAGAGAATCTATTATTTTAACACTTTTGCAGGACAAACCCACCAATTAGATAAAAGGACGTATGGACTTCATGTATAACAAGACCAAGATTATAGCGACCGTTGGACCCGCTAGTAAATCAATGGAGGCTCTCACTCGCCTTGTAAAAGCGGGAGTAGATGTCTTTAGATTGAATTTTTCACATGGTAGGCATGAAGAGCATCAAGAGGTAATAGAGAATATTCGTGAAATCAATAGAAAATACGGAATTACCATTGGCATACTACAAGATCTACAAGGGCCAAAAATTAGATTGGGGGAAGTGGAGCCGGGAATTATTTTGAAGAAAGGGAAGTTGGTGACAATCACTACAGAACCATTGGTAGGAAATGAAAGTATTTTAAGCACTATATATAAAAGTCTACCAAGGGATGTAAAACCTGGAGAATCCATCTTGCTTGACGATGGTAAAATTGAATTGAAAGTAAAGGAAACCAGTAATAAAGAAGTGATTTGTGAGGTGATTTATGGGGGGCCTGTTAAATCAAAAAAGGGCATCAACTTGCCTGAGTCTAAAGTTTCTGCACCCTGCCTTACGGATAAGGATAAGGAAGATTTATATTTTGGGTTGAAAAATGATGTAGAATGGATTGCTTTATCCTTCGTGTCCAGAGCCAAAGATGTAAAGCAATTAAAAGATTTGATTGCCAAAGAAGGGAAAACCACAAGAGTGATTGCCAAAATTGAAAGACCCGATGCATTAAAAAATATTGATGAAATCATTGAGGTATCAGATGCTATTATGGTGGCTAGAGGGGATTTGGGGGTAGAAATCTATTTTGAGGAGGTGCCAATGGCTCAGAAGATGATCGTAAAAAAGGCTAATCTGGCTGCTAAACCGGTAATTGTGGCTACACAAATGATGGAGAGCATGATAGAAAACCCAAGACCTACCCGAGCAGAAACCAATGATGTGGCCAACGCAGTGATGGATGGTGCAGATGCCCTTATGCTCAGTGCTGAAACCGCTGTAGGGAAGTACCCCATTGAAACCATAAGAAGTATGACCCGAACCATCAAAAGCATTGAGGATAATGCAGATATCTACGACAAGAGGACATTTATTGATTCTGATAACCCTGATTTCATTCATGATAGTTTGGTTTCTACAGCTTGCTATTTAGCAGGTCAAACCAATGCAAAGGCTATCGTAGGAATGACAGTTTCTGGATACACTGCTTTTAAGATTTCTGCACATCGTCCAAGAGCTAGCATTTTTATTTTCACTGAAAACAGACCTTTGCTTAATACTTTAAATTTGGTTTGGGGAGTAAGAGGACTATATTATGATAAGTATGTGTCTACGGACGATACTTTTGAAGATCTCAAAAACATATTGGTAGAAAAAAAGTATCTGCGGAAAGGGGACGTATTTATCAATACTGCAAGTATGCCCATGAAGGCAAGATTGAAAACCAATACCATAAAGGTAAGTAAAGTATAGAGGGGATTAAGGTTAGATTGTTTTTACATAATTTCAAGCTCATTTTTAATTAACCTGAACGAATGTTGTTACTTATAAACTTTGGCCTCATTGTAGGAGGATTGATTTTGACAATTTTTGGGGCAAACATCATGGTAGATGGGAGCAGTTATATCGCCAAAAGACTTCGTGTTTCAGATTTGGTAATAGGTCTTACTATTGTTTCTTTTGGTACATCAGCCCCTGAGCTTATTGTAAGTTCTATTTCTACTTATCAGGGAAATCCTG
>DAINOB010000176.1:0-5328 GCA_036735585.1 Cytophagales bacterium
GAAGAAAACTAAGCTGCTTCACCTATCAGCTGTTGGCACCAGATTATAACATTCAATCACAGCATGAGGCAATTGATCATTTGGAAAAATGGGGCTTTCCCGTCTCTCCTACCTACCGTCTATGTCATTCGCTTGAAGAAGTATTTGAATACATTCAAGTTTGGGAGGAAAAAAGACTTTCACTTCCCTTGGATACAGATGGCGTGGTGATCAAAGTGAACTCGTACAAACAGCGGGAAGACCTAGGAAATACTGCCAAAAGCCCGCGATGGGCCATAGCATATAAATATCAAGCTGAAAGTGCAGTTACAAAATTGAAAAGCATCAGCTATCAGGTGGGACGCACAGGAGCGGTAACTCCCGTTGCAAATTTAGAACCTGTGCTTTTGGCTGGAACCACCGTTAAAAGAGCCTCGTTGCACAATGCCGATGAAATTCAGCGCTTAGATCTCCATGAAGGAGATCATGTAATGGTAGAAAAAGGTGGTGAGATCATTCCTAAAGTGACAGAGGTTGTAGCAAGTTTGCGCACAGCAGATGCCATTCCCGTTAGATTTATTACGCATTGCCCAGAATGTGCTTCAGCCCTTATTCGGATACAGGGTGAAGCTGCATTTTATTGCCCAAACGAATCAGGATGCCCTCCTCAGATCACGGGCAGGATAGAACATTTCATCCAGCGCAAAGCCATGGAGATAGAGAATCTTGGAGCAGAAACCATAGAACAGTTGTACAAAGAAGGGCTAATCGCAGAACCTGCCGACCTTTATGAACTTACATATGACAAAATCATCAATCTGGAGCGCTTTGCTGATAAGTCTGCAAAAAATCTACTTCAGGGAATAGAAGACTCCAAGAAAGCACCCTTTGAAAATGTGCTTTTTGCGCTTGGCATTAGGTTCGTTGGCCGCACAACAGCGGAAAAATTAGCCAGACATTTTAAAACTATTGATGCGCTGGTGGCCGCAGACCGGCAGGAATTAGAATCTGTTTCAGAAATCGGGGCTCGAATTGCCGAAAGCGTTCAAAATTACTTTTCAAATCCCCAAAAAAGAATCGCGCTTGAGCGCCTAAAAGCTTACGGGCTAAAGTTTGAAATTGAAGAAAAAACTACGGTCTATGAAAGTCAGGTGTTGGCTCAGAAGACCTTTTTGATATCAGGCGTTTTTGAGAAATACAGTAGGGAGCAGTTGAAAGAGCTCATAGAGATTCATGGAGGTAAAATTCTTTCTGGAGTCAGCAGCAATCTGAGCTACCTAGTTGCAGGATCCAATATGGGGCCCTCCAAATTAGAAAAAGCACGTAAATTGGGAGTCCAAATCATCAGCGATGCAGAGTTGGAACAAATGATTGGCTTACTATGACACTATATTCCTTTTTTGCTGCCCTACGATTAAAGCTTCTGTCAAATAAAAACAGGAAGTCACAACTCAATGTGCCATTTCATGAAGCACGACACATAGGAATACTTATTCATTGGCATAAGGAAATGAAAGTAGAGCACTTGTCATTGTTTATTGCAAGCCTTAGAACCGGTAAGAAAGAAATCAAGTTATTAGTCTATACAGACAAATTACCCGAACCAAATCCAATTCCAGAGGCAGTGTGGTTTCATAAAAAGGAGTTAAGCTGGGTAGGTACAATTGCCAATCCCTCAGTCAAAAGATTCATTAAAACAGGATTTGATTATCTGTATGTGATAGCGGAAAAGCCAAATGCGGCAATTAAATTTATTGTAGCTCGAAGCAAAGCAAGAACAGTCGTTGGCAAAAACATTGAAACCCTCAATCCATACCAAGACATGATTATTACTTTAGACAAAGACAGCAATCTGGAAACTCTACTCAGAAATATGTACCACTATTCGGAGCAATTAAGATGATTAAGAATACTTTAACGGGAACAGGAGTGGCTTTGGTCACCCCATTCACTCAAAATAAAAGTTTGGACGTAGCTGGATTAAATAAGCTGGTTCAACATGTGATTCAAGGAAGGGTTGAGTATTTGGTGGTGATGGGAACCACCGGTGAAGCTGCCACGCTAAGCAAGGATGAAAAAAAACAAGTGCTTGAAATCGTTTTGGAGATAAATGATGGCAGACTTCCTATTGTACTCGGTGTGGGTGGGAATAATACTTCTCAGTTGATAGAAGATTTAAAAAATGTAACTACTGATGGGCTTACGGCTATTTTGAGTGTAAGTCCATATTACAATAAACCATCTCAAAGCGGAATCATAGCTCACTACACCGCTTTGGCTGATGCTTCGCCCTTGCCTATAATTTTGTACAATGTGCCAAGCCGCACAGGTTCTAATGTAACAGCAGCTACTACTTTAACACTTGCAGCGCATCCAAATATTGTGGGTATGAAGGAGGCTTCTGGAGACTTAATGCAATGCATGGAATTAGCAGCACATGCATCCTTTGACTTTGCCTTAATTTCAGGCGACGATTTAATGACGCCTTCACTTATTGGGATGGGCTTTGTGGGTGCTATTTCGGTTTTAGCCAATGCCTATCCTATGGAGTTCAGCACTATGGTAAGACATGCCTTAGAAACCAATCCACACTCTAGCTACAAAGAGGCCTTTAAGTTGTTGAATATCAACAGTTTGATGTATAAAGAGGGGAATCCTACAGGAATTAAAGCTTTGTTGCAGTCTATGGGCATCTGTGAAGCATCAGTAAGACTGCCCATGGCAGATGCCTCTAAAGAGTTGGCAGAGTCTATTGCTAATGCACACGCAAAAAAAAAGGAGATCATTAACTGATCTCCTTTTTGCTTCAACCGTATAGGTTATTTTTTCTTAGAGTTTTTCATGTCCTGTACTTCAGACCTCACAGTGGTTGCCCAGTTTTTCATGTCTTGAAGACCTTTTCTAACACGGGTTCCAGCGGCTTGGTTTTCTTTGTCGTAAAATTTAACAAAGTCATCTTCCAAGGACATAAGCAAATTTTTAATCTCTTCGAATCTTTTCATTATGAAGCGGTTTAAGGTTGATGTTTAATTTCTCGCGTTTAAAAGTAGTAAATATATCAAAGCGTGCAACAAGAGGCCTTTTTTTTATTTAAAATGAGTTTAGGCCACTTGGGTAATAGCAGAGTTTGCATAGACTCCGCTCTTTAGTTTTACACTTACCGCTTTGAAAGCATTGATCGTTTCCTCTACATCTGATAATGAGTGAATTGCGGTAGGAATTAATCTAAGCATGATCACATCTTTTGGCACTACAGGATAGGTAACAACTGAACAAAATAGATTGTACTGCTCTCTCAAATCAATAATAAGATTTGCTGCTTCATTGGTGCCACCGCTTAAAAATACTGGAGTGACAGGTGACTCTGTTCTGCCTAAGTTGAATCCAGCATCCCTAAGTCCAGATTGCAACACTCTTACAATCTCCCATAATTTGTCTTTTAATTCTGGCTTACTGCGTAGCAATTCGAGTCTTTTTCTTCCTCCCACTACTAGAGGCATGGGAAGTGATTTTGCAAAAATCTGTGATCTGGTATTGTACCTCAAAAAGTCCATCACATATTCATCTCCTGCTACAAAGGCCCCAATGCTTGCCATAGATTTTGCAAAAGTGGAGAAATACAAATCTATATCGTCTTGCACGCCTTGCTCCTCGCCTACTCCCGCTCCGGTTTTTCCCATAGTTCCAAATCCATGTGCATCATCGACTAAAAATCTGAACTGGTATTTTTTCTTTAGCGCCACAATTCCTTTGAGGTTACCCATATCACCGGTCATTCCGAATACCCCTTCAGTGATCACCAAGATGGATCCTCCAGACTCACTTACCCATTTGGTCGCTCTTTGAAGTTGCTTTTCGCAGCTTTCCATGTCATTGTGAGGAAAAACAAATCGTTTTCCCAGATGCATACGCAGACCATCTACTATACATGCATGGCACTCAGAATCATATACCACTGCATCTTGCCTTGACAAGATCGCATCAATGATAGACATGATTCCTTGATAGCCATAGTTGAGCAGCATGGCATCTTGTTTATGAACAAATGATGCAAGTTCTTCCTCAAAAGCCTCATGCTCATTAGAGTTTCCTGACATCATACGGGCACCCATAGGATAGGCTAAACCATATTGTGCGGTGGCTTCAGCGTCTACTTTTCTAATTTCAGGGTGGTTGGCCAGTCCTAAGTAGTTATTAAGACTCCAAGTAAGCATTTCCTTACCTCTGAATTTCATCCTAGGAGCTATTTCTCCTTCAAGTTTTGGGAATGAAAAGTATCCATGCGCTACTTTGGCATGCTTACCTAAAGGTCCCATATCCTTTTTAAATTTCTCAAATAAATCCACAGCGGTAGTTTTAGATTTTGAACTGCAAAAGTAGTTAAATCGACTCTCACAACAATGTTTGGTCTTATTCATTTACTTTACAGACAAATTTATAACAACAAGAAATTAGAGATCGTCTCATTGCTTAATTAATTAATTGATAATGAAAGAGATAAAAGCCATCAAAAAGATTCTGATAGCCAATCGTGGAGAAATAGCCCTAAGGGTAATTCGTTCGGCCAAAGAAATGGGGATTACCACAGTGGCCGTTTATTCTGAGGCTGACAGGCACTCCCTACATGTGAGGTATGCAGATGAAGCTTATTTGATTGGTCCTCCACCCTCCTCACAATCCTATCTTAATCAGGAAAAAATAATTCAAACGGCTTTAGATTGCAGTGCGGATGCTATCCACCCAGGTTATGGGTTTCTGTCAGAAAATGCGGGATTTGCTTCCAAAGTGACAGAAGCCGGATTACTATTTATAGGCCCATCTCCTCAATCCATTGAAATCATGGGAAACAAACTTGCAGCAAAGCAAGCGGCCCTGAAATTTGGTATTCCTATGGTGCCAGGTACAGAGAAAGCCATTACGGATGTAAAGTTGGCCAAAGAACTTGCAGAAAAAATTGGCTATCCAATTCTCATAAAAGCCAGCGCAGGGGGCGGTGGCAAAGGAATGAGAATAGTGCAAAGCGAAGTGGAGTTTGAAGATCAAATGCAGCGAGCCATCAGCGAGGCAATGTCATCATTTGGAGACGGTGCCGTATTTATAGAGAAATACGTGACTTCACCCAGGCATATTGAAGTACAAGTATTGGGCGACCAGCATGGTAATATTGTCCACCTTTTTGAGCGCGAGTGTTCCATACAAAGAAGGCATCAAAAAGTGATTGAAGAAGCACCATCCTCTATTTTGACTCCTAAACTTAGAGAAGAAATAGGTGCGGCTGCTATCAAAGCTGCCAGGTCCTGCGATTACTTCAATGCAGGCACTGTTGAATTTATCATGGACGATCAGCTT
>DAINOB010000177.1:0-5325 GCA_036735585.1 Cytophagales bacterium
GGGAAAACCACATTGGTTGCAGCTTTATGCTATGAGCTAGGGATTCAAGATCACGTAAGTAGCCCTACGTTTGGGTTGGTGCATGAGTATCAGCTATCTGGAGGGCAGAGGCTCCATCATTTGGATTTATATCGAGTGTCTTCTGAGCTGGAGCTGATCGATAGTGGTATAGCGGAACTTATTCAAAGTGGAGAGCCTTGCCTCATAGAGTGGGGTAGTAGATTCTCTTCAATTTTGCCTGTGTGTTATTGGCATTTGATGATTAACTTTGTAGATCAGACTCAAAGGCACATCATTTTAACCCAACATGAGTAAACCGTCAAAAACCAAAGCCACTGCAACAGCCTCCTTACCCACAACGCAGGAGCAAGCCAAAGCAGCTTTTAACGGTCAAAGATCACTGTACATTGGAATACCAAAGGAAGATCCTGGTTTTGAAAACCGAGTAGCTCTAAGTCCTGATGCAGTATCCGTACTCGTAAGCAGAGGGGCAGATATTATGATTGAGTCCAAAGCCGGTGAGTTCGCCAAATTCATGGACAATGAATACAGCGATGCAGGAGCCAGAATTGTATACAGTGCCAAGGAGGCTTTTGAAGCAGATGTTATTTTGAAAGTTTTCCCACCTACCATTTCAGAAATAGAACTGATCAAACCTGGAAAAACATTGATCTCAACGCTGAATCCAGGCAGTTTGAAAAGTGAATATGTAGAGGCCTTAGAAAATAAAAAAATCACCGCCATTGCTTTTGAGTTTATTGAGGACAAAGTAGGGGGCAAGCCTGTTGTTCGAGCTATGAGTGAAATAGCAGGAAACACCGTGTTGCAAATAGCAGCCGAATATCTCAGCCAGGGGCATGGTGGAAAGGGGATTATCGTGGGCGGTATCACAGGTGTGCCTCCCACCAAAGTGGTCATATTGGGAGCTGGCACTGTAGCAGAATATGCGGCACGTACTGCTTTAGGATTAGGCGCTGAAGTGAAAGTATTTGATAATCACATATATAAGTTGCGTAGACTTCGCCATGAATTAAGCCAACAGATTTATACCTCTACTCTAGACGTTACTACTCTTGCCAATGCCATAGAAGATGCCGATGTGGTTATTGGAGCTTTGTCTCCGGAAAAAGGCATTGCACCTTGCGTAGTTACAGAAGACATGGTAGCCAATATGAAACCCGACTCTGTGATCATAGATGTGAGCATAGATCAAGGAGGTTGTTTCGAAACATCAAGGATTACCAATTATCATTACCCTACCTATCACCAATACGATATTATCCATTACTGTGTACCCAATATAGCTTCAAGAGTGCCCAGGACTGCCTCTCAAGCTTTGAGTCATATATTTACACCATTATTGAGCAGAATGAATGAATTAGGAGGTGTAGATGAAATGATTTTTGATTGTTCATGGTTTATGAAAGGAGTGTATACCTATAGAGGTGCACTTACCCATGATCATTTGGCCAAGAAATTTAACAAGAAATACCGTGATCTAAAATTGATCATGACAGCAAGAAATTAGTAAAACTTATCACCCCATACATCCTTTTGAAAACTTACGCAGCACCAATTTTTGACAACAAGAAAAGCCCTTTTTTCAATGATTTAAAGGCTGAAGTCAATCAGTATTTTGAATCAAATAGTATACAAACCCATGGTGGATGGGCTATTTATTCAAAGGCAGCCATACTTCTTGGAGTATATTCAGGTCTTTATTTTTACATTCTATCTACATCACAGTGGCCATGGGCATTGGCTGCATGTGCTCTAATGGGTGTATTTCATGCTGGAATAGGTTTTTGCGTAATGCATGATGCTGCTCATGGCAGCTTTTCCAATCACCGATGGCTCAATCATCTGATGAGCTTTTCAGCCAACCTCTTAGGAGGCAATAGCTTTTTGTGGAAAGTAAAACACAACATCATTCATCATACCTACACAAATATTGAAGGTGCTGACCAAGACATTGCTCAAATGCCTGTGCTAAGTCTTAACAGCCATCAAGCCAAATATTCCCTTACCCGATATCAACATATTTATGCCTGGGCTGTATATGCCTTATCGCTCATCATATGGGTGGTGGGTCTTGATTTTCACAAGTACTTGAGGGGTAAGGTTGGGAATTTTCCCATTAAAAATATGACGGCTGCCGACCATTGGATTTTCTGGTTGTCTAAGCTTGGTTTCATCATTGTTTACATAGTGATCCCTTCATTGATTTGGGGTGTTGGCCCTACGCTTCTAGGGCTTTCAGTTATGTTGATGGTATCCGGACTCATACTTTCCGTGGTGTTTCAGTTGGCTCACGTAGTAGAAGAAACTTCATTTCCTCTACCAGATGCATTAACAAGAAAAATCCCTAACGAATGGGCGATCCACCAATTGGAGACTACTGCAAATTTTGCAACAGACAATGCTTTACTTACCTGGTATACGGGTGGGCTTAACTATCAGGTAGAGCATCATTTGTTCCCTAAAATTTCCCACATCCATTATCCAGCTTTAAAAGCTATTGTGAAGCAAAAAGCAGAAGACTACGGAGTACCTTACCATGAATTTCGAAACATGGGAGATGCTTTAGTTTCTCATTACAGACACTTGAAGCGGGTAAGTGTGCCCACTGAAGAACTTTATGCATTGGCTTAAATCAACAGATATGAAACTCAAATTGGTATTTATAGCACTTATTATGCTTTCATTGGCTTGTCAAGAAAAGAAGGACAATCCAGCACCCTCTGGAGGTACTGCACAAACGGATCCAGCTACCACTTTACCTCTAAAGACCTGGGTATTTACTGGTCAAACGGCTACCACAAGCACTGGAACAGTAGATGAATATGCTTCGTTATTGGCCTGTGACAAAGACGATGAGTACAAATTCACAGCTTTGAACACTTCAGGAAATGGCACATTCAGATTTGAAGAAGGTGCTACGAGTTGTAATGGCACTCCTAATGCACTGATTTACAATGGAAATTGGCGCCTTAGTGCCGGCAAAGACTCTCTATTCCTTACTCAAAATGGAACTGTAGTAGCCTCTAAATATAAAGTCAAAACAATGACTGGTAACAGTCTGGTAATTGAATTAAAGGGCTTTAGCGGCAGTGTGGAAGCTTTATATACTTATACCTATAAGGCTAAGTAGAGTTCATTTTTTCAACAACTAAGCAAAGCCTGTTTCTGATAAAAGGTTTTTTCTTTGCTATTTAGATTTTTATTTTGATGACCTACGGGTACAATGGAGGAGTTAATTAAAAGACAGCAGTTTGCGAAGGCTTTAGGTATTTCTGGTATACCACTTATGGATCATTCACTTATGTGGTTTTCAGGTGTCAATGACCTTAATTCGCTTTACAGCAAAATTGCCATGAATCAGGGTATTGAATTCATTGATGCCCTCTTTGCTGAATTGGATGTACGCTATGAGGTATATCCTGAGGAAATGTCTCGTATTCCTAAAACTGGTCCATTTATTTTGGTTTCTAACCACCCCTTTGGAGGAATAGATGGTTTAATGCTCTTAAAGTTAATTCATGAAGTTCGTCCTGACTTTGTGATGATGGCTAATTTTCTACTTACCAATATTAAGCCCATTGCGCATCTGTTTGTGCCCGTAAATCCTATGGAAACACATAAGGAGTCGGCAAGCAGCATCGCTGGGATGAAGTTTGCGCTCAAACATTTAGCTGACGGCCATGCCCTGGGGATGTTTCCTGCTGGTGAGGTTTCTACATTATATAAAGGTCAAAAAGGGATTTGTGATCGTGAATGGCAAAGGTCTGCACTAAAACTTATTCATAGAGCAGGAGTGCCAGTAATACCTGTTTACTTCAAAGGAAGCAACTCATGGAGTTTTCATGCTTTAGGTAAAATTCACCCATCGCTCCGCACACTCAGATTACCAGCGGAACTGGCGCAGCGTAAGCATCAAGCGGTAAGAATAAGAATTGGAAATGCTGTATCCGTAAAAGACATTCAAAGCTTTGACGATGTCATGTACTTGGGCAGATATCTTAGAGCAAAAGTATATTCTATGGGGCCTGCGATTGAGCAAAAAAAATTGTCACTCACTCAAATAAAGCTGCCAATAAAACACAAGCCTGTCATTGGGAGTACCGCTAAAGAATTGATCATTTCTGAACTAAACGCCATTCAACATAAGAGGATCAATGCTCAACAAAATTTTGAACTCTATTTGTCTCCTGCTGATCTTATCCCAAACATCTTAAGGGAAATAGGCCGTCTGAGAGAGATTACTTTTAGAGAAGAAGGGGAAGGAACCAACAAAGAGCTAGACCTTGATGAATACGATCAGTATTACCTGCACTTGTTTCTTTGGGATACCGAGGCGCATCAGATTTGTGGTGCCTATAGAGTAGGTATGGGCAAAAGCATAATTTCAAAATATGGCAGAAAAGGTTTCTATACCAACAGCCTTTTCAGAATGAAGGATGGCTTTGTGCCAGTCCTTGATCAATGTATTGAATTGGGTAGGTCTTTTATTGTGCCAGAATATCAAAATAAGCGGCTTCCTCTTTTTATGCTTTGGAGAGGTATTCTATCTGTGCTTCTGAGCAATCCAGAATATAAATATATCATTGGTCCTGTAAGTATTAGTAATGCGTACAGCACCATTTCTAAAAGCATGATTGTAGCATTTATACGGCAGCATTATTTTGATTATGAATTATCCAAATTCGTAAAGCCAAAGAAGAAGTATTCGTTAGATGTAAAGACCTTGGATGCTGCGGCTTTGCTTGAAAATTCAAAAAACGATATGAAAAGGTTGGATCGTATCATTGACGATATTGAGCCAGCTATAAAATCAGCTCCCGTATTGTTGAAAAAATATATTCAGCAGAATGCAAAAATTATTGGGTTTAATATAGATCCTGATTTTAGCGATGCACTTGATGGTCTTATGATTTTAAATATTGATCATGTGAATAAAGAGACCATCGAAAACTTGAAGAAAGAGTTTAATAGTTAAGCCATTCGATTGGCTAAGTATTTGTCACTTGGTTTTCTTATGCGCTTTTTTCTTTCTCCTATAATTACTTTTCTCACCATCCAAAGTTTGGCGTATGGGCAATCTCCTAAACCAGTTACTTGCGATAAACGCTACTACAATAACAAGAAACTTTCTCTTGAAGTGTGCATGGATATGGATGGCAGAGAAGGATATGCTATTGTCTACAATAAAAAAGGGGAGGAAGTGCTGAAATGGAATACTAGAACGTATGCAGGCCATGCTTCAGCCTACTTTAAATACCATGCTAATGGAGGCGTAAGAGTGGCTGAGTATAGCACACATCCTGA
>DAINOB010000178.1:0-5273 GCA_036735585.1 Cytophagales bacterium
GCAATTATTCTGATGCTCATTTTTTTCCGTTTGTCTATCGCGAACTGGGCATTGGCAAATTGGTGGGAAGCCCTGTTCCAGGCACAGCCACCGCAGTTTGGTGGGAAACTATGATTGATCCCAGCTTGTATTTTGGCATTCCGCAGATTGGTATTGTTGACTTGAGAAACAACTACTTAGAAAATCAAGAATTGATTCCTGATGAAGTAGTATACAATACTCCAGAAAGTGTAGCTGTAGGAAAGGACTTACAATTGGAGAAAGCAGTGGAAGTACTGCTTAAGGAATTGAAGCCTTAAAATGGATAGATAGCTGCACTCTTCACATCATCATTCTTGCCTCTGACTTAAGCATTTGAATTGCCGTTTGGATGGGCTTAAGTTGGAATTGGATCAAAGATTCGATAATCTTTCTCGCCAGTTCTGAAGATTTTGCATCGGCAGGAAGCTCATCAGCACAGCGGTTGATCAAGGTGTTGATTTCTTCTTTAGCCTGCTTAAGCAACTCCCAGGATTTATCGCTTACATAGATTTGCTGCGCCAGGTTGTGGTTGTATTCCTCCCGAATGTCATGCAGCATACTTTGCTGTAGTTCTCGTGCACTCATCCCTACCCTGTTGGTGCGCAGAAGCATGTTCTCGGGATTTACCCGCTCTAGATACAGCACCAGCCTTTCTACAGCCTGAAGTCTTTGAGTTATGATATGGGCATTGTCCTTCGGAGCGGATTTGCTTTCAGGCCGTGAGGGTTGTTGCACCAATCGCTCAGCCAAGGCTTTCATGGTATAATACATGGCAATAAGAACCAAAGAAGCAGGCAGTAAGATTTTGATTAGATCTGAAAGAAGCGCGCTATTCATATATGAGTGAGATAAGTAGTAGGAATTTTTTCTACGTTCAAATCTACAAACAAACATTCAGCCATTCATAATGGTCTTCACTTTGTTCCGTGAGCTATCTATATTTGTATCATGAGTCTTTGGCTGAAAGAATTACCGGTATCCTTTACACCCTTGGCTAAGTCAAAGGTATTAACCATTCGCGAGGCCAAGGGCATTGAACCTACGTATGGTCTACGGATAGGTGTAAAAGGAGGAGGAGGATGTGGCTCAGGAGGGATGTCTTACCTTTTAGGATTTGACAAACCCAAGGAAGGGGACGATCATTTTGATTTGGAGGGATTGCCCGTGTTTATCGATAAGCGTCATACCATGTATTTGATCGGCATGGAAATCGATTTTGTAGTGGAAGATGGGGTTACCGGCTTCACATTTGTAAATCCAGCAACCACGAAATCTTAATTATTCCAAACCATTACGTTTGTGAAAGTGTCTGTAGGCCAATTGATACGTTTCTACACTAGGCTCCATATTCATGGCCATTTGAAGATGTTTTTCTGCCTCTAAAAACAATCGCTTTTCTTCTAAATATGTGGCTACTACCAAGTGGCTCACCGCAGATTGCCCACCCATTTCTTCTTCAATCAATTGAATATCTTGGCGTATACGCTCTTTCGATTTATCATCTGATAGGGTAATGCTGATTGTTTTTGAATGCACTTTAGGATTGGTATTGTCGGAAATCATGAGCAATGCACCTTGTTCACGTATCTCTGCACGGTCAGGCAATGGTATATTCACAGTAGTACCCTGAAAGGTTTCCTTGCTTAATGTTTCTTCAAACATGTTCATTAAGGTATAGGTGTATTTTCCTTCATCCAGTCCATTCATCACTTTTACAGTGAAAGGAGTTTCCAATACTTGCACAGTTTTAGGCATGTTGATGATGAGTCCTGCACTCTCTGTACTTCGCTCTACTGATCCGGTTACGGTCATGTTTTTTCTATGCTCTTTGTTGATGTCTACATCATTCTTTGTGAGCTCTCCAATCACGAAGTTGGCATATTTGGCTGCCATGCCGGTATTGCTGGTGCTTAACTGAGCCATAAGCTCTTTTACGGCAAACGTGCCTGGCTTTTTCAACTCCAAAGAGCGACCTGTGGCGTGAATCAAGCTTAAATAGCCGCCTTCTGCTACATGTAGCGTTTGGTGATCGTAGAGTTTATTACCCAGACTTATTGGTAAAACTGCTGCATCGCCAGGGTTGGATATCGTGTTGTTGCCCTTAGTAGCCAACACCTTGAAGGCTTCTTTATTTTGAGCTACACAGAAAGTGGATATGAATATGCCCATAGAGAGGCACAGCAAGAATTGAATTTGGTTTGTTGGTTTCATGAAATCTAAGTGTTTGTTGTTCGTTTGGTGGTTCCTAGAAGGCTGAAGTACACATCGGCTATGTCAGCACCTATTAATATCGTAAGTATACTTGTGGTAACATCCAGCTTGTAGGAATAGCTGTTAAATACGGCTAGTACGAGGAAAAGTAGGGCAATGGTTACACCAATTTGCCAAAGGACGGTGATGGCCCCATAGAGCAGAGGAGCTTTTTGCAGGAAGAAACTGAAGAAAACCACATTAAAAAACAGAATTACGAGTGTCATAATCAAGGACAACTCATCGCTCATTTCATCAATATAGTGTTGATTTAGGATCATGGACACGATGTTGGCATGCACTACTATTCCATACATATCGGGATAGGATTTGCCTGCAAATTTTTTGTTGAGCGGGGTGAAAAACTTGTCTTCACCCCAAGTATTATGACTGAGATCTCTGCCCATGTAGCCCATCAACACTATTTTATCCTTTATAAAAGAAAAATCAGCGTTGGGATCTAAAGCCTGATCTACATCGATCACAAAATATTTATCCTGATTTCCTCGATAGTTGATGTTTTCATAAGAGTTTCCTCTCAATAGAAATTTGTCTACAGATTCTTGATTAAAGAGTTGGGCAATTTTTACCGGGAAAGCTAGTTCTGTAGTATCATATACGCGCTCGATGGGACTGAAAGTTCTGCTGGTGCGAAAGTCATCTATTCCTTCAGTGATCAGATTGGCAAATCCACTTTGGGCAAATGGCATAAAAAGCTCTGGGCTGCTAGTTTCTAGTGTATCGTATTGTTCTAGGCTGTCGTTGTAGTAGTTAAGTTTGCTTACCAAAACCAATTGCCGGGTAGTGGCAAAGGCCGCTTGAAGATATTCATCCATTGCAGTGTCCTTGGGTTGACGAAAGAAAGCATCTATCCCTATCACTTTTGGTTCAAAACGATTCAAGTTTAAAATCTGTTGAGCGATTCTTGCCCTCGAATACTCATCTTCTTCACCAATGTTCACCAGAACGATGGAGGTATCAGCCGGTTGCTCTTCTCTAAGTTGAGAGAATACCACATCCGTAATTTCAAAATCGCTAAACGCTTGTTCTACGGGATTTAAGAAATCCCCTCGAAGGGGAATCAGTGAGATAAGCCATAACAAGGCCATGATAAGCCCTGTAAGCAGAAAATGATGTATTTGGAAAACAAATGAAAAAAATTTCTTCACGGTCAAGGAGTATAACTGGTTTTCAAAGTTGAAAAAAAAGCCTGAAAGCAAAAGTCTATATGTTTACTTTTGAAATCAATGAAGCGCTTTACTGCTGAGTCATACATCCAAGGCATCCTTTCTGGGGATAGGGTAATGCTTAGTCGTGCCATTACTTTAGTGGAAAGCACTTTGTCTAAAGACCGTGAATTGGCTTCAGAGGTTCTAGATTCTATACAGAAGCATACGGGCAATTCCTTTCGAATAGGGCTTACTGGAGTGCCAGGAGTGGGAAAGAGCACTTTTATTGAGGCATTTGGATTGCACCTTATCGGCTTGGGTCATAGGGTGGCAGTGCTCACTGTAGATCCCAGTTCTTCTTTGAGCAAAGGCAGTATTTTAGGAGATAAGACGCGGATGGATGAATTATCTAGAAGTTCCAAAGCCTATATAAGACCCTCTGCTGCAGGATCCACTTTGGGAGGTACTGCTTTGCATACCCGAGAATCTATTCTTCTCTGTGAAGCAGCAGGCTATGATAGGGTGATTGTGGAGACCGTAGGGGTAGGGCAAAGCGAGACTTTGGTAGACAGCATGGTAGATTTTTTTCTGCTTTTAATGCTTGCTGGAGCGGGGGATGAATTACAGGGAATCAAGCGAGGAATTATGGAGCTTGCACATTCAGTGGTAATCAATAAAGCTGATGGCGACAATTTGGCAGCATCACTTAGGGCTAAAGCAGAATATAGTGCTGCGCTTCATTGGCTTTCTCCACGCGTAAAAGGATGGCAGACTCCTGTACAAACTTGCTCTGCCTTAAAAGGGGATGGAATCACAGAGATAGCTACTATCCTTAAAAATTTTCAAGAGCATGCACAAGCTCAAGGAATTTTGGAATCTAGGCGTGCAGAACAGAGAGCAGGATGGTTCAAAGCCCATACCCAGACAATGGCTTTTGAATGGTTGAATGAATTAACAGGCATGAAGGCACTCATGGAGCGATTAGAATCACAAGTAAGCCATGGTGAAGTATCACTCTCTGCTGCCAGCTATCAATTGGAGAAGGCACTAAAATCCTCAATAATAAAATGAATAATAGCCTTTTACACCTGATGCGTTCATTCCTTCCATAATCACTCTGCCTTTGATATTTTTAATAATCTCGATGGATTGTTTCGCCTCTTTGAGCGGCACTTTGTTCACACTGATGATGATAAATCCTTCTTCTACCCCAATTCTTCCAAGCATTCCGTTTTTGACATTAAGAATACGAACACCAGATCCAATCCCTAGTTTTTTCATTTCTACAGCAGAAAGCTCCTCGATATCAGCGCCTAATTCAGGAGCAGGAACGATAACTCTTTTTAAAATTTCATACGTACCTAGGCGGTTGCAAAAAGTTATTTTCTTTGATAGAACTACGCCTTCACGATTTATCTTCATTTGCACAGCATCTCCTGGTCTGTAATAGCTAAGAAGTTCATCAAATTCTGCTTGCGTATTGATGGCATATCCTTCTACTTCCAGTATCACATCATTTTGCTGTAGGCCAGCTTTGTCCGCAGCCCCATCATTGTCTAAGTAATTGATGGCAACACCTTGAAGTACTTTAAGCTTATTTTGCTCTGCATATTTAGAATCAAACTCAATCACTTTGGCGCCAAATAATGCTTTTTGAATTTCTCCATATTGCCTGAAATCATTGACTACTTTCGACACTATGTCTATAGGAACAGCAAACCCATAGCCTGTGTAAGATCCTGTCCTGGATAGAATGGCGGTATTAATTCCCACCAATTCTCCCGCAATGTTTACCAGTGCTCCACCGCTATTTCCTGGATTGATGGCTGCATC